>JAFZPO010000098.1 GCA_017550305.1 Clostridia bacterium | reverse complement strand
TAACGGCGCCTACCATCTGACCCGCGATGATTCCCAGCCCGTTGCCGAGGAACCCGCACAGCAGCCCGCTGCCGCGACCAAGCGTCACCGCCGCTCCGAGCGCAATGTCGAAGCGCCCAGCGAAGACGAGTAAACAATGAGCCACTCCGGCGCGGGAAGCAATGAAATTCCCGCGCCGGTTTTGTTTTCAGGTCATTCCATTTTTTGCCGGTTCCGACGGATTTTTTGCAAAAAAGCCTTGCATTCAGTATCTGATTGTGATAATATAGCTTTTGCTGGTCCGTCAAGTCCGGCACCAAGATTTACAGGAGGCGACACAAGTGCCGAACATTCAGTCCGCGAAGAAGCGCGTAAGCGTAAGCGAAAAAAAGAATCTGCGTAACCGTATGGTAAAGAGCGGTGTCAAAACATCCGTCCGTAAGCTGAACGAGGCTGTGGCCGAGAGCGCCGAAGCTGCGTCCAAGCAGTATGTTGCCACGGTTTCCGCTATCGATAAGGCGGCTGCCAAGGGCGTCATCCATAAGAATGCCGCTGATCGCAAAAAGGCCCGTCTGGCCAAGATGGTTGCCAAGGCCTAATCAGTATTTTCGCACTGCACAATACGGCGCGCGGGCCGAAAGCCTTGCGCGTTTGTGTTACGCAGGAATAATCGCGATGAAGGAGAACAACCCCCGCACAAACGCCGTGCAAAAGAGAGGACGTGTCACCGGCTGAAAGCCGTCCGCACAGCAGCAGGGCATTCGCTCCCGAGCCGCATGCCTGAACCTTTTCATTAGGGCATGCCGTTACCCGCGTTAAGGGACTCAAGCGCAGATCAGGAGGTGTTGGCCTCCCCTGCGGAATTTGGGTGGTACCACGCCAATCATGCGTCCCATGCTTCTGCATGGGGCGTTTTTGAATGAATGGAGGAAATTATGGGCATCAGAGAAAACATTGAAGAGATCCGTACCGCGCTGGAAAAACAGCTGTCTTCGCTGAATGATATCAAGCAGCTGGAAGAGATCCGTCAGCAGGTCCTGGGCAAGAAGGGCACGCTGACCGCACTGCTGCGTTCCATGGGACAGCTGTCTCCTGAAGAGCGTCCTGCTGCCGGACAGCTGATCAATGCCGGCCGCGAACAGATCAGCGCACTGCTGGATGAGCGTTTTTCCGCACTGAAAGCACGTGAGCGCGAGCTCAAGATGCAGCGCGACGCCATCGACGTTACCGAGCCCCGCGAGCTTCCGCGCATCGGTACGCTGCACCCCAACACCCTTGCACTGGACGAAGTACTTGCCGCACTGACCGGTCTGGGCTTTGACGTTGTGGAAGGCCCGGAGATCGAGCTGGATCGCTTTAATTTCGAACTGCTCAATCTGCCCAAGAATCACCCTGCCCGCGACGCGCAGGATACCTTCTATGTGGACGACAACACCGTGCTGCGCACGCATACGTCGCCTGTACAGGCGCGTACGATGCTCAGCCGCAAGCCGCCCATCCGTATCGCCTGCCCCGGCCGCGTTTTCCGCGCGGATGAAGTGGACGCCACGCACAGCCCCGTGTTCCATCAGATCGAAGGCCTGGTCATCGACAAGGATGTCACGATGGGCGATCTGAAGGGCACACTGGATGCGCTTTTCAAGAAGCTGTATGGCGATGATATCGAGACGCGTTTCCGCCCTTCCTTCTTCCCGTTCACCGAGCCCAGTGCCGAAGTGGACCTGACCTGCATTTCCTGCCGCGGCAAGGGCTGCCGTATCTGCAAGGGCACGGGCTGGATCGAAGTGCTGGGCTGCGGCATGGTCAATCCCAAGGTGCTTGAGATGTGCGGTATCGACCCGCATGAGTATACGGGCTTTGCTTTCGGCATCGGCCTAGAGCGCATCACCATGCTGCGCTATGGCATCAAGGACATGCGCCTGCTGTATGAAGGCGACGAGCGCTTCCTGCGCCAGTTCCGCTGAGGAGGAGACAGACTATGAAACTTTCCATGAATTGGATTCGTCAATATGCCGATATCCCCGTATCCCCTGCCGAGTATGAATCCCAGATGATCATGCACGGTACCGCTGTCGAGAGCGTCGATTACCTGGGTGCCGAATGCGAGAAGGTCGTTGTCGGCCGCGTCCTGACCTGCCGCGATCATGAGAACAGCGATCATCTGCACGTCTGCACTGTGGACGTAGGCTCCGGCGAGCCCCTGCAGATCGTCTGCGGCGCACCGAATGTCTGTGAAGGTATCCTGGTCCCCGTGGCGCTGGTCGGCGCGAAACTGCCCGGCGGCCATGTCATCAGCAAGGGCAAGCTCCGCGGTGTAGAAAGCTACGGCATGCTCTGCTCCGGTCCCGAGATCGGTGTTCCGGTCGAGCTTTATCCCTCGGTCGGCGAAGCCGGTCTGCTGGTCTTCAATGAGGATTATCCGCTGGGAACGGATGTGCGCAAGATCTTCGGGCTGGACGACTATGCCGTCGATTTCGAGATCCTCGCAAACCGTCCTGACTGCCTGTGCGTCTGGGGCATCGCGCGTGAAACGGCTGCCGCGCTTGGAACCAAGCTGAACCTGCCTGAGGTATCCATCCATGAAGTCGGCGGTGATATCCGCGAGCATGTGTCTGTCTCCGTGCGCGACCACGAGAAGTGCCCGCGCTATGCCGCGCGCGTGATCAAGAATGTACGCATTGCGCCTTCCCCGCTGTGGATCCGTCAGGTACTGCACGCAGCCGGCATGCGTTCCATCAATAACATCGTTGACATCACCAACCTGGTCATGCTCGAGACCGGTCATCCCATGCACGCGTTCGACCTGAACAAGGTCCGCGGCCGCCAGATCATCGTGCGTACCGCTGAGCCCGGCGAGACCCT
>JAFZPO010000097.1 GCA_017550305.1 Clostridia bacterium | reverse complement strand
CTTGGTGATATGCTCACCCGGATGGTATTCCAGGATAAGATCAGCGTCAGGAGAGCAGCGGTGGATCACTCGCAGCAGTTCTTTCATCTCTTCCGGTGAATAACGTCCGCCTGCCTCAAACATGGGGCGGTGACTGTCCGCACAGCCGTTATTATTATGCAGATGATAGGAGAAAATGCGTGTGTTCAGCGTGTGCACAACGTGAAAGATATCCCAGCGGTTGATCAGCGCGTGTCCCACATCGATCAGACAGCCGATACCTTCAGGGAGCTGATCAAACATTGCGATAAACTGTTCCTCATTGAACAGCACATTGTTCTTGACCCAGTGCCCTACATTTTCCACTGTCAGGCGAATACCCCGGGAAATAGCGATTTCACCGACCGTATTGATGTTCTCCAGCACCCAGCCGCGCATACGTTCCTTGCCGAACTCAGGAATATCGCGCATTTTATGAGTATGCAGCACCATGGACTGCCCGCCAAACTCCTCATAGACATCAAAAGCGTATTTATAGGCATCAATGAACCGCTGACGGTCCGCTGTACCGGGCGCACTGGCTGCTTCGACATCGGTAAACGGTCCGTGGAAAGTGATCGGGATGTCCACAAAACGAGCTTTCTGGTCCTGCTGGTTCTTCATAAAATCAGGTTTGTCAGAATAAATGCTCAGTTCAATTCCTGTCCGGGCAGCTGTTACGCTGTGTGCCACATCCAGCAGAAAATCATAATTGTCATAGTTGGCACAGAACGCAGCATTGGTGATAATATGCATAAAACGCGGCTCCTTTCGCACGTCATTTTCACGTTCCAGTATAGCATTATTTGCCTTTTTGTCAATTTCGGTCAGCGAAGTGCAGCCTTGCATTTTGTCGTCTGTTTGCAGGTTTCAGGCATCTGGTATATAATAGGCATGGGGAGGTGAGACCATGCGCGTCGCGCTTTTTAACGATTCCTTCCCGCCGCTCATTGACGGAGTGGCCAATGCTGTCGTCAATTACGCGGCGGTCTTGCAGAAACACGGCCATCAGCCGCTGGTTGCTGTTCCCGAGTATCCGGACGCAGAGGATGATTTTCCGTATCCCGTACTGCGTTATAAAAGCATAAATACTACCCGGCTTGTCGGTTACCGTGCCGGTTATCCCTTCAGTGCTCCTGCTATCGCTGAGCTGGAAGCATTCAAGCCCGACATCATCCATTCGCATTGTCCTATTGCTTCAACCCTACTGGCGCGTACTCTGCGTGAAAGCGCAGGCGTGCCAGTGGTTTTTACCTATCATACCAAGTTTGATATCGATATCCGCACCGCGGTACGCGGTCATCTGCTGCAGAACGAACTGATTAACGCGCTTGTACGCAATGTGGAAGCATGTGACGAAGTATGGACGGTCAGCCATGGTGCGGGTGAAAACCTGCGTGCCATCGGCTTCCATGGTGAATACCATGTAATGGCAAACGGCGTGGATATGCCGCGCGGGCGTGCTTCCGAAGCTGACATTGAACGTCTGCACGCCCTGTATCCCATACCCGATGTCCCTTTGTTCCTTTTTGCCGGACGTCTGCGCTGGTATAAAGGTATCCGTCTGATCATAGAGGGTCTGGCTGAGGCTATGCGTGCCGGAGCGGACTTCCGTATGGTATTTGTAGGTGACGGCACAGACCGCGCCGCCATTGAAGCACTGTGCACAGAAACCGGGCTGATGCCGCGCTGTCTGTTCACCGGAGCACTGCGCGACCGCGAGCTGCTGCGAGCGCTGTACAGCACTGCCGATCTGTTTCTGTTTCCCTCCACATTTGATACCAACGGCATCGTAGTACGCGAAGCAGCAGCCTGCGGACTGGCAGCCCTGCTGGTGCGCGGCAGCTGTGCTGCAGAAGATGTCACAGACGGGCAAAACGGCCTGCTGATGCGTGAAAATGCCGATGATCTCTGCCGTCAGGTGCTGTTTGCATGTGCGCACAGGAGCGAGATCCATGCTATCGGCGAGAATGCACAGGCACAGCTGTATCTGTCTTGGGAAGACGCCGTATCTCGTGCTGAAACCCGCTATGCGGAAATCATTGAATCCCACCGCGGGCGTCCTTCAGTCAAGCCCCGCCCCGACCTGTTCCCTTACGTTTCCGACTGGATCGGTACAGTCAACAAAATGCGCGACCTGTCACTGCGTGTCTGGGATATGCTGAAATAATCGACCTGATCAACCCTGCGGAAAGGCGGTCTGACCATGAGCGAACTTCCTGTCCTGCCCGAAACGCCTGAAGTTAAAGAAAAAGTCATGCCCAAGGTGCTTAAATTACTGGCGCTGGCAGCCGTCATCGCATTGCTTCTCACTGTTGTCCGCCCCATCATGGTCAGGCAGTCTACCTATCAGTCTGCCTTTGACTACCTTGAGGAGAAAATGGGAAACGCTACCATGATCTCTCTGGGTGTCACCAGCGCTTCTTTTGTCATAAGCCTGATCCCGGATGACGCCGGCTCAGCAATTGCCAATGAATTAGCGGAATATGCAGGTTATATGCTGATTGTCATTTCCGCCATTTTTCTTGAGCGTTATCTTCTGACTACGATCGGCTTCATATCCAGTTCCTTTATCCTGCCGCTGGCCTGCTTAATCGCCGGCCTGGCAGTCATCGCACGGCCGCAGAACCGGTTAAAATTCAAAGAATACGCCTTCAGATTGCTGATTTTCGGTATATGCATCGCAATGGTCATTCCTGCGGGCTGCTATTGCGGTCAAATGATCGAGAAAGCGAATTCAGCTTCCATCCAGGCCGCCCTGGATGATGCAAGGACTGCCAACGAGATCATGGAATCGATTCCCGAGGATGAACAGAGCAAAAGCATTTTTGACAAAGTCGGCGACTTCTTTTCAGGTCTCTGGAAAAGTGCTACCGAAGCCTACGACTGGGCAAAAACAAGGTTAAGCCACTTTATGGCTTCCGTAGCTGTTATGCTGGTCACTACGATTGCTATCCCGATCCTGATATTCTTCTGCTTCCTCTGGCTGGTCAAATTCCTGACAAAGCGTGACTTTGTCATTGCTCTGGTCGGTTTTGCCGATCGGTTTGCTGATAACACAAAAAACGTGATCGTTCACAAAAAAGCGCCTACGAGAAAACGTATCAAGGCCTGATCTCCTGCTTTGGAGGAACAATATGCCCGAAAAGAACGCCCTTACTCCTGATTCACGGCGCAGGCGCAACGAACCGCCCCGCCGCAGCGTGCTGGAGGAAGTGGGCAATGCCGTCACCCACGGTGTGGGCAGCCTGCTGAGTATCGCTGCCCTTGTTTTGCTGCTGCTTCGGGCTGATACGACACCCAAGATTGTTGCTGCTCTCGTTTATGGGATCTGCATGATCCTTATGTTCACTATGAGCTGCCTGTATCACTCGTTCCGCAGCGGTTCCACCGTCAAGCGTGTTTGGCGGCGTTTTGATTACATCAGCATATACCTGCTCATCGGCGGGACATTTGCCCCGCTGTGGCTGGTCTACTGGGGCGGAAAGACAGGCCTTCTGCTGATGATCCTCCAGTGGATCATCATCGTTACAGGAGTGACCTTTGTCGGAGTATTCGGTCCCGGGCGTCTGCGCCCTCTCCATATCGCCCTGTATATCGTTCTTGGCTGGAGCGCATTGGTCTTCCTGCCTGGGATGATCCGAAACGACCGTCCGCTTTTCTGGTTTATTCTTGCCGGTGGTATTATATACACACTGGGTATTATTCCTTTTCTCCTCAAGAAAAAAGGCGCCCATTTCCTGTGGCATTTCTTCGTTCTGTTCGGAGCCATTGCACATTGGCTGGGTATCTATTTATATGTCTATTGACATATAAAAGTCATTTGTATCACAATTCATACGACTTCGGATCCGCTTTTGCGGTACAGGAGGATTTCTGTGAAAAAGAAGATCTTACGTATCATGTCACTGCTGTGTACTGCGATGCTGCTGGGAGGCGGTACTGCCATGTCGGAAAGCAATTATTTCGGCCAGGATGCGGGCAAGGCATGGTATGATGAAATGCTGGCCCGCGCACTGCTCCTGACGGGTAACAACCTGCGCCTCCTGCAGATGATCGAGCGTGCACGGGCGGGAGAAGATATTACAATCGCAACGATCGGCGGATCCATCACCGAAGGTGCCGGCGCCTCAAAATATGCGGACTGTTATGCGTCTCGTTTCGCGAAAGGTTTTGCCCAGCGCTATGGTGCCGGAGATGGCAGCAATGTGCATTTCATTAATGCAGGCGTTGGCGGGACGCCTTCTACCTTCGGTCTCATGCGCTATGCAAACGACATCGTCGGACGTGTTCGTGACAGCGATGGATTACCAGACCTGGTCGTTATTGAATTTGCGGTCAACGATTATAATGAACCGACAAAGCATCGCTGCTATGAATCCCTGCTCAAAACCATCCTGTCCCAGCCGAACGATCCGGTTGTCATCCTGCTGTTCTCTGTGTTCCAGGACGGCGGAAACCTGCAGGAAGGGTTCCTGCCGATCGGCAGGGCATATGATGTCATGATGGTCTCCATCCGTGACGGCGCCTATCCACTTGTAGGCAAGGAATGGACAATAAAGCAGTTCTTCAGCGACGAGTACCATCCCACTTCGCTGGGTCATGCAGTCATGGCAGATTGCCTTCTCTATGCTGTGGAGACTGCTGCTGCACAGGAGCCAAGCCTTCAGGATATCGATCTGGACATTCCACCTGTCTACGGCGATGACTTCATGGGCCTGCAGACAATCTATGCCGGCAGGATCCCTGATGGCGTACAGCTGGACCGCGGCGGATTCGTGCATGACGACAAGCGCTCGTTCCAGAACATCCCCATCGGCCGCGTATGCGGAGAGAACTTCCACCATGCCGCAGGCGATCCGAAAGAACCACTGACGTTTACTTCGACATTCAAAAAGCTACTCATCGCTTTCCGCGCAACGAATGAAGCAGACTTCGGCCGCGCACAGGTCAAGGTGGACGGCCGAATCGTGGCGGTAATCGGTGGCGGTCCGGACAAATGGGGCCAGTCGGAAGTCATCCTTGCTCTCGATACATCAGCTGCTGCCGAGCATACCGTTGTGATCGAAATGACGAACCGCACCACGGATAAGAAGTTCACGATCACTGCGATTGGCATCGTACCGTAATACTCTCCATCTGTTGAAACAGTCTGTACCGATATATTAGCCATACCCCAATCTATACCCCAATCTTACCCCAACTGAGGTTTGTAGTGTCGTCTGCTCAATCATCCGGTTGCCGTACTTCATGGAACGTGCTATAATCATTCCCGTGCCGAAGTGGCGGAATGGCAGACGCAGGGGACTTAAAATCCCCCGGCTAACACCGTACGGGTTCGAGTCCCGTCTTCGGCACCAAAGAAGAGGCTGGGTCCGGCCTCTTTTTTAGTTTTCTTATAGTTGTTTTCCGGTATTCCTTATCATTGGAAATCTATGCCGCAATAAAATCATGGTTATCAATCCAACGGATAAAGATAGGAAATTATGTCGTAATCCCGGTTCCCCCATCT
>JAFZPO010000096.1 GCA_017550305.1 Clostridia bacterium | reverse complement strand
CCTTCGCTCACCTGGACGCGACCACGGTTCTGAGCCGTTCGATCGCTTCCCTGGGTATCTATCCTGCCGTGGATCCCCTGGATTCCACGAGCCGCATCCTTTCGCCCGAGATCGTAGGCTATGAGCACTACGAGGTCGCGCGTGCGGTGCAGGGCATCCTGCAGCGCTATAAGGAACTGCAGGACATCATCGCCATCATGGGTATGGACGAGCTCTCCGACGAGGACAAGCTGATCGTCAGCCGTGCCCGTAAGGTGCAGCGCTTCCTCAGCCAGCCTTTCAGCGTTGCCGAGCAGTTCACCGGCATGGAAGGCAAATATGTACCGCTGAAGGAGACGATCCGAGGCTTCAAGGAGATCATCGAAGGTAAGCATGATGATCTGCCCGAGAGCGCCTTCCTGTTTGTGGGCACCATTGACGAAGCCGTGGCCAAGGCCAAGAAGGGTGAGTAATCATGGCGTTGTTCCATCTGCAGATCGTAACGCCTGACCGCATGGTGTTTGACGGACAGGCTGAAAGCGTGCTTCTGCGCACAGTGAACGGCGATGTCTGCATTCTGGCTCGCCATATCGATTATGCCGCGCCGCTTGGTATCGGCGTAGCGCGTGTGACCGACGAGAACGGGAAGACGCGCGCAGCCGCCTGCAGCGGCGGACTGCTCAGTGTCGCAAACGGCGAGGTCCGCGTGATCGCCACCACGTTCGAGTGGGAAGACGAGATCGACCTGGAGCGTGCCGTGCGCGCGCAGCAGGCCGCGGAAAAGCGCCTGCAGGAGATGCAGGAAGACGACGCCCAGTACGAAGTGGCAGAAGCAAAACTGAAACGCGCACTGATCCGCCAGCAGGTCAAAGGCTGACGGGTGTGAATAAAAATTCCTCTTCCGGTCTCCGGAAGAGGGATTTTGAAAAAAGGACCGAAAGAGGAAATACCATGAAAAAGGGAATCGCATTTCTTTGTACTTTGCTGCTTGTATGCGTAACGCTGGCTGCTTCCGCCCAGACTGTGCAGCCGCAGACCTCTCAGCTGATCCTGAAGCTGCTCGCCGGCAACACGTTCACTGCGCGCCTCAACGGCTGCACGTTCAGCGATGAGAGCATGAGTGACGCGATGCTGGAGATCACGATCTATGAGCGTGACGAGTTCGCCGCGGAAGACATCCAGAAGCTGCAGGTGGACGATGAGATCATATATGGTGACCAGTCAAAAGCGCCCGTGCTTTCCGTACTTGCGGACGAGTTCGGCATCACGATCAATATGGATACTCCTTATACGGCAGTTTACTTCTATGAGCTCGAGAACGGTTCCTATATCGCGATCGACGAGGAGGAGCATGCGCACTGGCATGAAGTCTTCACGCTCTTTGTCCCGGCTGACAGCAGCGTGATCTACAGGGACTGGAGCGATCCGGAAGCGGATGAGCCCACTGACAGGACCTTTGCCGAACTCGTGGAGGATATCGCCAATGATGTGCTCTTCTACGAGGAGAACACGAATGTCACCTTCGACGAAGCCGGCAGACTGACTGTCGTGCAGCGCAACTATTCACCCTGGAACTGAGAAAACACATAAGAATTGAAGGGAGGGTTCAGGCATGATCCGAAGTGATCCGAGCATTCCGCGCGCTGATATGATCCGCTGCGCGCTGTGTGCCGATGCTCCGTGCGATAAGGCATGCCCGGTGCTGAAGCCGTCCGAGCTGCTGCGCAGCATCTGGTTCCAGAATGAGCAGACGGCTGCGCAGACCCTGCCGGAAACGAATCCCTGCCTGACCTGTGCAGCGCCCTGCGAGCGCACGTGCCTGCGCCCGGGCGAGGTCCCGGTCCGCGACCTGGTCAACCGGCTGTATTATCAGGTGAAGCCGACGTGTGAAACGCCGATCCCCGAAGACGAGGAAAGGCTGAAGTGCGATCTTTGCGGTATTCCGCTGGAGAATCCATTCCTGCTGTCGTCCTCGGTCGTAGCGAGCACGTATGACATGTGCGCACGCGCATTCGAAGCCGGCTGGGCAGGCGCGTGCTTCAAGACTGTCTGTACGCTGGATATCCACGAAGCCTCCCCGCGCTTCTCGGCTATTTCGGGCAATGACGGGAGCATTGTTGGGTTCAAGAACATCGAACAGCTCTCCGATCACAGCGTGGCGGAGAACATGGAGATCTTCCGCAGGCTGAAGGGAAACTACCCGACGAAGTTCATCCTGGCTTCCATCATGGGCCAGAACGAAAAGGAATGGGCGGAGCTGGCGCGCCTGTGCGAAGAGAACGGTGCCGATGCCATAGAACTGAACTTCTCCTGCCCCAACATGGCGGAGGGCGGCATGGGAAGCGATATAGGCCAGGACCCCGAGCAGGTGGAGCGCTTCACGCGCGCGGCAAGGGCCGCGTGCCATATCCCGATCCTTGCAAAGATGACGCCCAATGTCGGGGTGATGAGCCCGGCAGCCGAGGCAGCAATGCGCGGCGGTGCCGACGGCATCGCGGCCATCAATACGATCAAGTCGGTGGTCGGTGTCAACCCGCATACCTACGTTTCTTCACCGTCCGTACATGGCCACAGTGCAGTAGGCGGCTACAGCGGGAATGCTGTCAAACCGATCGCACTGCGGTTCATAGCAGAGCTTGCACAGAACCCGAAACTGAAGGGAATGCACCTGTCCGCCATGGGCGGCATAGAAACCTGGCAGGACGCGCTGGAGTTCATCCTGCTGGGCGGCGATTCCATCCAGATCACGACTGCCGTGATGCAGTACGGCTACCGGATCATTGACGACCTCAAGTCCGGACTCAACATGTATCTGGCAGAAAAGGGCTTTGCCAGCGTAAAGGAAGCGATCGGGCTGGGCCTGGATTCCCTGAGCAGCACCACGGATACGCTCGAGCGGGACACGGTCATTTTCCCGCGCTTCGAGCGTGAGCGCTGCATCGGCTGCGGGCGCTGCATGATCTCCTGCATGGACGGCGGACACCAGGCGATCACGATGAATGAAGAACGCAAGCCCGTACTGAACGGGAAGCGCTGCGTAGGCTGCCATCTGTGTATGCTGGTATGCCCGCAAAAGGCCATTTCGACGGGGGACAAGCGCATTGTGCGCTGACCCGTCTTTGGAATAAAGGTTTTCAGCAAAGCCTGCGGCTTTGCAGCAGAAGGAGGAAAAACAGAATGACAATTAATGCAAAAAAGAACGGGACTGCTTTGGAGATCGCTCTGGAAGGACGCCTGGACACCATGACCTCCCCCGAACTCGAGAAAGAACTGAACGAGCGTCTGGACAATGCAGAAGAACTGGTTTTTGATTTTGCCAATGTGGAGTATATTTCCTCTGCCGGACTGCGCGTCCTGCTTTCCGCTCACAAGAAGATGAGCGGCAAGGGCGGCATGAAGATCAGGAACATCAACGAGATCGTCCGCGAAGTATTCGAAGTGACCGGCTTCACTGATATCCTGACCATCGAGTAAGGGAGAAACAGGTATGAAAACAGATGTGATCGTGGTATCCAGCAAGGGTGCCCGCATGGAAGAAGCCCTGAAGGAAGTTGACAAGGTTGCTGACTATAAAGGCCTTTCCCATAAGAATGCCCTGCATCTGCGTCTGCTGACTGAGGAAATGATGGGCCTGATGCGCTCCATCACCGGTGAGACGGAAGGCCGCTTCTGGATCGAGGACCAGGACAACGTGTATGAGCTGCACTTGCAGACCACTACGCGCATGACCACCCTGAAGAGGGAAAAACTGCTGTCTGCCGCAACGAGCGGCAGGAACGAATCCGCGAAGGGCTTCATGGGCCATGTGCGTGATTTCTTCGACCGCGGCGCGGATGAGGACATTGCGTCCCTCGGCAGCCCGCTGCTGATGGCCGGTGCTTTTGAGCATTCCAGCACGCCCGCCCTGGACTGGGAATGGTCCATGACGCGGTATCAGGATGAGCTCCGCCCGAATATCCAGCGTCAGGATGCCGCCGCTCTGGCCGCATGGGACGAACTGGAAAAATCGGTCGTGGCGCGTGTTGCGGACGATGTTAAGGTCAGTATCAAAGGCCGCACGGCTGAGGTAACGATCGTCAAGAAGATCAGCGAATGAAAACAATGACGGTAGAGGCATCGGTCTGCAGCATCCCTGAAGTGACTGAATGGGTCGACGCCGAATTGGATAAACTGCTCTGCCCGCTCAGAGTGCGCATGCAAATAGATATTGCTATGGACGAGATCCTCAGCAATATCGCTTACTATGCCTATGCTCCCGGGACAGGAGAGATGACGGTCGCGCTCGAGGCTGCCGCGGACGGACATGGGGTTAGCCTTGAGTTCACCGACAGGGGCAGGCCGTATAATCCCTTGGAGAACGCCGCACCGGACATCACGCTTCCCGCTGAGGAAAGAAACGAAGGCGGACTTGGCATCCTTCTTGTCCGGAAGACAATGGACGAAGTCCGCTATGAGTATCGTAACGGTATGAATGTGCTTACGGTTCTGAAGAACTGGGCACAGGTATAAGGTTTTACAGTGTTTCGACGGCTGCCTTGACGGCGGCCGTTATTTTTTCGAGCGGCAGGCTGGGCGTGCCCATGTCCGGCAGATACGGCACATGCATAAACCCGCATCTCACCTGCGTGCCCGCAAAATGATGCAGCAGGGAATACATGAGATCGTTGCAGACATATACGCCCGCGCTGTAGGAAAGCATGGCGGGAATGTCCGCCGCGCGGATGGCGTCTTTCATGGCGCGGACAGGCAGCGTGGCAAAGTAGGCGGCAGGAGCGCCGGGCGCGATGGGTTCATCATGCGGCTGCAGGCCGGCATTGTCAGGAATGCCTGCATCGCGCAGGTTGATGGCCACGACTTCCGGGGTCACCGCCCTGCGTCCGCCGGCCAGCCCGATGGCCAGCACCGCGTCCGCCTGCAAACGCTCAGCCTCGGCGACTGCCATTTCGGCAGCCTTTCCGAAGACGACGGGCAGGCGCAGCTTATGCAGCTGATACTGACCGATCTGTTCAGGCAGTGCCTGTACGGCTTCCCAGGAAGGGTTCACCGCATCCCCGCCGAAGGGCTCAAATCCCGTGATAAGGAGTTTCATGCTTTTGCTCCCTTCTGCGCTTTCATTGCAGCCGCTTCGTCGCGCAGCGCAGCGTAGAGCTGTCCGCAGTTCCATTTCTGGTTGACGGGTGTCAGGACCGCTTTCAGGCGGATCGGCGCCAAGCCGCTGTCGCGGAGCGCCTGCAGAAGCTGATCAAGCTGTGCGTCATCCAGGAACGCCATGACGAGCATTTCCTCTTCGACTTTAACGGAAGGGGGAGTGCCGAGCTTCTGCTGCAGCCCGCACAGCGCACCAAGCGGCTGTCCCCAGGATGCCTGGTCTACAGGCAGTACGCGGATCTTCAGTGCGGCGGCGGTAAAGGCCAGACGCATCAGGCGGGACGGCTCCATATGAATGGCCAGGATCAGCGGAGATAATTCTTGCATTTGGATAATCCTTTCGGGAATTTGTACGTATTATAGCGCGCATTGCCGGAAAATGGCAAGCAGGGTCGTGATGGGCTTGAAATTGTGAGTGATCTCGGCTATACTGTGGACTGGTCATGAGAAAGGGGGGAGGCAGACGATGATCACACGCCTGGTAAAGGCTGACGAAAAGAGCGTGGCTGAAGCGGCAGAACTGATCCGCTCCGGCGAACTCGTCGGCTTTCCTACGGAAACGGTATACGGGCTCGGCGCAAATGCGCTCAATGAGCAGGCTGTGCGCGCGATCTTT
>JAFZPO010000095.1 GCA_017550305.1 Clostridia bacterium | reverse complement strand
GCGCTTGAGCCGGATGCGGCCTGCCTCGTTCATGTGCGGGAGCACGCCGTTCATGTCGCGGCTGAGCTGTCCTTTGGCAAAGATCAGGTCGAGCTGTGTGAGCAACTCCGCATTGCAGGTCAGCGCCTCGGCCTGTGCACCAACGCGTGCAGAAAGCTCGGCCAGGATGCGCTCGATCTCTTCGCGCTCCTTGGCGGTCCACTGCTTGAGCTCGTTCCCGAGCTCGACGACTGCCATGGGCTCTATGAAGAGCGTTGCACCGGTACCTGACTGGTCGTGCACCAGACCGGGCACGAACTGGCGGTATTCCTGCTTGACGGGAATAACGTAGCGGCCGTTGCGTACGGTGACGATATTCTCCTGAAGGTATTTGCCGATACCTCCGCCGTGTACCATGGAATTGAGCTTTTCACGGACCTTTTCATTGGCCTGGCGGATATGCCTGCGGATGTCATACAGCGCGGGGCTCGCGTGATCGCTGATCTCTTCCTCGCTGATGATCGCGCCGGTGATCGCTTCCTCAAGCGTGCGTGCGGGCTGCAGCCCGGAAGCCAGGCCCGTGATGCGCGGCGTGTTCTCGCGTTCGGTGACGAGCGCGCTGCGCGCGGCACGTGCCGCGGCAAGACTGCGCGCCACTTCGAGCAGCGCCTTGGGGGAGAGGGACGCACCCTTGGCGGCCATTGCGAGCCAGGTCTGCACATCCGGGAACGCGACCAGCGGGTTCCCGCCCAGATAGGTCAGGATGACCAGCGCTTCCTCCGTCTCCTGCAGCGCTTCCTCTGCTGCTGCCAGCCCTTCTGCGGGGCGCAGCGCAAGGCAGCGTGCACGGCCCATCTCACTGACGGCAAAGTCTGCGAGCTGGCCGAGGATCTTGTTAAATTCCAAAACGCGCAGTGCGCGCTCGTTCATCATACGGGATTCCTCCTTGGCGGTACGGTGTTATTCAACACCGTTTATATAGCGTTCCAAAGCGCCGGTCTCCGGCAGAGCACCGCCGTCTTTAGCGGCACGCCAGCTCTTTACCAGGGCGCAGGATTCTTCTTTGCTTTCGACCGTCAGGTCGACGAGCCAGGAATAACGCCGGTCGGCATATTCACCCAGCTCACGGATATCGCAGGACAGCAGCTGTACGAGACAGCCTTCGTCCGCATGCACCGGCAGCAGCGGGAAGTCCTTTCCCATCCGGTCGGTGAGCGAGCGTCCCAGGCATCCGCGGCCCTGGTCACAGAGAGTGCATTTGTCGCGCTTTCCCTGCATTCCCAGCGCGGTGCGCGCAGGACAATGATTGAGATACATCAGGCGCGCACGTCCGTATACGGGCAGGATCCATTCGATGTGCGGGTATCCCGCCGTCATGGCGGCGATCTCGGCACCCTTCAGTTCCCGCGGCAGCACCGCGGTGTGCACACCGAAGCGTGCGAGCATGTCCGCCGCAAGACTGTTCCAGCAGGGTACGCCTTCCCCAGCTGCTGCGTCACGGTCGGGCGCCAGCTGACCGACGCTTCCCGCCCACAGGCGCAGATGATGATTGGCAATTGCTGTAAGCAGCCTTGACTGCGCTGCATCCGTCAGCTGTACGGGCAGTGCGACATACGCGTTTTCGGGGAGCTTAGATAATTCCTCCGACAGCACAGGCTCGCGCACGTCAAGCGGTGCATAAATCAGTTCCTCTGCACCAGCGGAAAGCAGTGCCTGTGCCATGCCCGCATGGCAGAACTGCACGTAGAGCCGCGGCCTGCCGGGCACCGGCGTCTGCCTGGGCGGCAGGACCAGATTGCTTCCGGGCAGGGGATGCGCTGAGGCGCATGCCTGCTTAAGCTCCGCCAGCGCACTGCGGCGCAGGCTGTTGAGCGATGCGGCCGAAAGGTATCCGCCTTCGCCCGAGACTGAAAGCTCGTTGAGTGCAAAGTGCGTGTCCCCGGTCTTCCCGACCGCACGCCGTACGCGTTCGGCATCCAGCGGCGCCGACTGCGCCGCTTCCACCGTGTCACCCTGAACAGTCACACTGACTTCGCCGGATGTCACTGTCAGCGATGCAGGTTCGCCTATCTGTAAAGACAGGACTGCGTCAAAGGAAATGCGCGGGAGACATTCTTCGCCGCTGGCGGCGCGTGCCGCACTCAGTAGCTGCTCATCATCTATACGCACGACTTCGTCGTTCACGGCCGCGGCATGATGCAGTCTCAGCACGGCTCGCTGGCCGGAGGGGACATCAGGACCGCTGTAGATCAGATCCTGCTCGCTGCGTCCGCGCACCTGCAGCCCGTCGCCGTTATGCAGGCTGCCGGTCAGCTGTACATCGCAGAAGGTATTGGTACCTTTCTGCCATACGCGGCCGATCCTGCCGATGGGTACGCCGGCAGCGGAAGGCCGTACGGGATTGATGACTGCATTATCGCGGTCGCCGAAGGCATACCCGCTGAAAAACCCGCGGGAAAAGACTTTTGAGACCGATTCCGGCTGCGGGGGGACAGGGCGTCCCGCAGCAATGGCGTCCAGTGCCTGCCGGTAGGCGCCCGTGACCACACTGACATATTCCGGACGCTTGAGCCTGCCCTCGATCTTGAGCGCAGACACGCCGGCGTCCGTCAGCGCCTGCAGGCGGCTGTAGAGGCACAGGTCACGCGGGGAGAGCCAGTACCCGCTTTGCCCTTCCCATTCGTAGGGCAGGCGGCAGGGCTGAGCACAGCGCCCGCGGTTGCCGCTGCGTCCGCCGATGAGCCCCGAATAGCGGCACTGTCCGCTGACACAGACGCACTGCGCGCCGTGAATGAAGACTTCTGTCTCCATCCCGGTTTCCGCGACGGCCCTGATGGTCTCAAGCGTGCATTCGCGCGCGAGCACCACCCGGTTTACGCCGAGGCTGTGCAGGAGCCTGGCGCCTTCGGCATTATGAAGTGCCATCTGCGTGCTCGCGTGCACGCAGAGCTGCGGGAACTCGTTTGCGATCATTTCCAGAACGCCCAGGTCCTGGACAAGCACAGCATCCGCGCGTAATGAGCATAAAAGAGAAAGCGTATCGCGCAGGGCGGGAAGCTCGTTCTCTTTGACGAGCGTATTGACGGTCACATATACGCGGCGCCCGTAGAGATGCGCCAGCGTGATGATCTCATTCAGGGACTCAGCATCAAAGCCGGCCCCGGCGCGCGCGCCGAAGCCGGATGCTCCCATATAGAGGGCATCTGCCCCGCCGCACAGCGCGGCCAGTGCGGCCTCGCGGCTGCCGGCGGGACAAAGCAGTTCAGGAATGCGTTCAGGCATGCGCTGCCTCGTCCAGCTTCCGGCGCAGGCGCGTGTTGTCGTCTTCCGCGCGGATGACTTCCTGCGCATAGGTCAGGGCAGCCATGACCGCAGCGCTCTCGCGGCTCGAGATACCGCTGGCCATCAGTTCGCGCATCTTGCGGTCGACCATTGCGGCGATCCGCTGGGTCTGCTCGGGACTGCCGGCACTGGTCAGGGTATATTCAACGCCGGCGATCTGCACATTGACAGTCACATTCTCCATGAAAGGCTCCTTTTACAGGCGATCGAAGGGGTACTCGTGGCCGGCAGTCTCGACATGGATCGAGGCGATGACCTGATCCTCCAGCGGCCGGTCCTGATGGTTGCGGCGTACGTTCTGGATGCGGGCGGCATGCTCATTGCCCTCGAGCACACGTCCGAAGGCGGCATAGCTGCCATCCAGGTGTGGGGCAATGCCGGTCATGATGAAGAACTGCGAGCCTGCGGAGTTCGGGCGCATGCTGCGCGCCATGGACAGGACGCCCAGGGTATGCTTGAGCGGGTTCTCAAAGCCGTTGCGGGAGAACTCGCCGCGGATGGAGTATCCGGGGCCGCCCATGCCGGTGCCCTGCGGGTCACCGCCCTGGATCATGAATCCGGGAATGACGCGGTGGAAGATGAGCCCGTTGTAAAAACCGCTGTTGGCCAGCGCGATGAAATTGCCTACTGTCTGAGGCGCGTATTCGGGGTAAAGCTCGCCCTTCATCACGCTGCCGTCCTGCATGGTAATGGTAAAGATCGGATGATAATAATCCTGCATTTTTCTGCCCTCCGGATGTACATTATTAACCATAATAAATATAGTCCCGAAAAGGCGTTTTGTCAATTGACGCACCCCGGGGATGAGCGGGCATGGATTCATGTGCGGTGCGCAAAAAATAACATGGAAAAGTGTCAGATTTACCGATTGTTTTTTCAGCATTGCGTGTGCTATAATAGCGTCCGAAATGAACGCAGGCGGCCCTGCCGCTGCGAAAGGAGCCTTTTTCATGTCTAACATTGCTGTATTGACCAGCGGCGGCGACAGCCCCGGAATGAATACTGCGGTTACAGCGATCGCCCGCAATGCTACAAGACTGAATATGAACCTGCTGGGCATCGACCGCGGCTTTAACGGCCTGCTCGGCAAGAACCCCGCCCGCGATTTTGTACGCCTGTCCATTGATAATATACTGGACATCGCCGACCAGGCAGGCACGCATCTGCGCACTGCCCGTTGTCTGGAGTTTTTAAATGAGGATATTCAGGAAAATGCCGTAAGGCTTCTGCGCCAGATGGATGTGGTCGGTGTGATCGTCATCGGCGGTGACGGCAGCTTCAAGGGTGCACGCGCATTGGCCGCAAAGGGAATGCCCTGTATCGGTATCCCCGGCACCATCGACAATGACCTGGCCTATACCAGTATGACGTTGGGATTCGACACTGCAGTCAATGTCTGTGTGGACGCCGTGCGTTCCATCCGCGCCACCAGCCGCTCCCACGACCGTCCGCATGTGGTCGAAGTCATGGGCCGTCACTGCGGCGATATCGCCCTGATGACCGCGACCGCGACGGGTTCCGAGATCGTGATCTGCCCCGAAGCCGGTGAATGGAAGGTACAGGATGTCGCCAAGCGCCTGCAGAGCCATATCGACCGCGGCAATTACCGCAGCACGATCGTGATCGCGGAAGGAGCCTGGGCAAAGATGCGCCCGTTCGACGTATGCAAGTTCCTCAGGCCTTATGGCAAGGAGGTATACGAAGGCGAGCCGATGACGGCTTACCGCTTTGCCAGTGTACTGAAGAGACTTTGCAGGATGCCTGACGACTCGTTCCCAGAAGTAAGGCATACCGTGATCGGTTACACACAGCGCGGTGCCCGTCCCTCTGCACGTGACGCGGCCTTCGCTACCGAAGCCGGCATCATGGCGGTTGAACTGCTCAAGAAGGGCATCAGCAACCGCGTGATCGGCCGCCAGAAGGGCGTCGTCTTCCATGAGGATATTGAAAAAGCCCTGCATGCACACCGTCCGTTCAACCGCAAGCTGTACAACACACTGAATTCCCTGTAATCCGATATCTGGTATTTCAGCACCGTCCGTATGCGAGTACGGGCGGTGTTTGCTGTGATGGCTGTACTTTTCAAGTGACAAAATGCTGTAAGGGTGCTATAATTATTTTTCCAAAAGCGCGGGAGGTGGTAGTATGCTGCGGGTAACAGACCTGCGTGTGCCGCTGCAGGCGGATGCTGATGCTGCCGCCCTGACTGCCGCGCTGAGAAAGCTGCGCCTGAAGCCTGAGGCTGTTACCGAATGGCATGTGGCCCGGCGCAGTGTGGACGCCCGCGACAAGGGCGATGTGCATTTCGTTTATGCGGTCGATATTGCCGTAAAGGGCAGCGAGGAAGCATTGCTTGCACGCCTGCGTCCCGGAACGGCGGCACCGGCGCCGCGGAAACAGCCGCTGTGCGAGCGGACTGCAGCGCCGCGCGTGAATGCGCCGGTCGTGGTGGGCATGGGTCCCTGCGGGCTGTTTGCCGCACTGTACCTGGCCCGCGCAGGCCTGCGCCCCGTATGCCTGGAACGCGGCGAGCCCGTTGAGCGCAGACAGCGTACTGTTGAAGATTTCTTCAGCGGTGGGACACTTGATACTGAGAGCAATGTGCAGTTTGGCGAAGGCGGCGCAGGCGCGTTTTCGGACGGCAAGCTGAACACCGGGATCAAGGATCCGCGCTGCCGGCAGGTACTGGAAACGCTCTGCGAGCACGGCGCTCCCGAAAGCATCCTCTGGCAGGCGCACCCGCATGTGGGTACCGACCGTCTGCCGCAGGTGGTGGCCTCCATCCGCCGGGAGATCCTTTCCCTGGGCGGGCAGGTGCTCTTCGGTGCACGGCTGCAGGAACTGATCGTCCGAGACGGTCAGCTGGCTGCGGTGCGTTATGAGACAGCGGAGGGCATGCAGGAGCTCACCTGTACCCAGCTGATCCTGGCCATCGGCCACAGCGCACGCGATACGTTCAAGATGCTTGACGCAGCCGGCGTGCCCATGGAGCAGAAACCCTTCTCTGTCGGCGTGCGTATCGAGCACCGCCAGCAGATGATCGACCATGCGCAGTACGGCGCCGCGGCAGGGCATGTGATGCTCGGCGCGGCAGAATACCGCCTGCACGCAAAGCTGCCCGACGGACGCGGTATCTATTCCTTCTGTATGTGCCCCGGCGGGCAGGTGATTGCGGCAGCGAGCGAAAAAGGCGGCGTATGCACGAACGGCATGAGCCCGTACGCGCGTGACGGCGAAAACGCCAATGCGGCACTGCTGGTGGACGTGCGGACGAGTGATTTCCCTTCAGAGCATCCTCTGGCGGGCATCTTGCTGCAGCGTGCCTGGGAACAGGCGGCGTTCATTGCCGGCGGCAGCGATTACAGGGCTCCGGCCCAGCGCGTCGAAGACTTTCTGAAAGGCCGCATCTCTTCCGGATTCGGCGAGGTGCAGCCATCCTACCGGCCCGGTGTCGAAAAGGCGGACCTGACACCGCTGCTCCCCGCGTTTGCCGCGCAGGGACTGAAGGCGGGGATCCCGCTGCTGGGAAGACAGCTCCGAGGATTCGACCATCCGGACGCAGTGCTGACCGGGATCGAGGCGCGCTCTTCTAGTCCGGTGCGCATCCTGCGTTCCGGGACTATGCAGAGCGCTATAGGCGGTCTGTATCCGGCCGGTGAGGGCGCCGGGTATGCGGGCGGCATTACCAGCGCCGCCGTGGACGGACTGCGCGCCGCGCAGGCCGTCGCAGATACGATTCCATGATTTTCTGAGCGGAGGTTTTCATGCAGACACCCCCCAACGAAAACAATCCATATTATCAGCCGCAGGGATACGGCAGCGGTATGCCGCAGGTGCCCGATCCGGCCGAGTACGGCCAGCAGGATGACGCCTACGGTTATTCGCAGCCGCAGGTCAACCCGCAGCCGCAGAGCGGTCCGGGAGTGCCCCCGCCGTATTCGCTGCCCGTTCAGCCTGTCGGCTATACTCAGCAGCAGGATCCATATGCCCCCCAGCAGGGGACTTACCAGCAGCAGGGCACCTATCCGCCGCAGCAGAATCCGTATGCTCCGCAGCAGAATCCCTATGCGCAGCCGCAGCAGGGCCCTTATACGCAGCAGCCGCAACAGCAGCAGCCTGAGGAGAACGAGTATTACCAGAGCGCCTACCAGCCGCAGCAGCCTGTGCCGTTCCAGCCGACGCAGCAGACCTTTCAGCCACCGTACCGGAAGAGCCATGTGAACCTCATCCTGGGCGCGGTCGTCGCAGTGCTCGCGATCGTGCTCGGTGTGATCGCCGTGTCCCAGATGGTGAAACGGCAGCCGGCATCGACGGCGCGCGTGACGGCAGGCACACTGGGTTCCATCTATACGGGCGACGCGCTGGTCGTGCGCAACGAAGTGACCTATACGCAGGAAGGCGTATCCCAGATCGACTATACCGCCACCGAGGGCACGATGGTCCGCCGTGGCGACAAGGTCTGCACGGTGTATACCGCGGGCTTCAACAGCCGTGAATGGACGACGCTGAACAACTACCGCACACAGATCAAGGAATACCAGAAAACACTGCTGGCGGAGACGAACATCGAGACGGATTCACAGCTGAAGCGCCTGAACAACGCGGTCCTGACGCGTGCCGCGGAGACGCAGGCCATGGTCCAGAGCGGCGCGGGCAACCTGATCAACCAGGAAACGCTGATGAAGAACGATCTGCAGGAGCGCGCCTACTACCTGCGCCAGAAGTATGCGGACGACCAGAAGCTCAGCCGCCTGTACGACGATGAAAAGACGCAGCTTCAGCGCATAGAGACCTGGACCAAGCCCTTCGCTGCCGGTGACACGGGCATCGTGAGCTTCTATAACGACGGTTTCGAGCGCGTGCTGAACATGCAGACCTACGAGAACTTCTCACCGAGCGAAGTCAGGAAGATGTACGAGGGCACACTGCCCGCCGGCGCGGAGCTCGGGCGTAACGAGGTCTCCGTATACCGCATCGTGCGCCAGGGCAGCTATGCCGTGCTGATGCTGTGCAACGATACCAGCTGGACGCCGACTGTCGGTGCAAGCTATGAACTGCTGGTGGAGAGCTTTGACAATACCAATGTGTCCGCCACGGTCGAATCGGTTACGCGCGCTGAGAACATGTTGCTCGTGCGCCTGTCCGTCAAGGCGGACGTGTCCCCGGTCCTGTATATCCGCGCCTGCCATGTGCAGCTCTCCGAGAGCATCTACAGCCTGACCGTGCCCGCTAACGCGCTGACTACGGATGAAGGCCAGATCGGCGTCGTTGTGGTACAGCCGGACGGCAATTACTTCCTGCCCGTAACGGTGATCAGCCAGGATGCGCGCGAGGCGCATATCGTACCGCTGCTGAGCAATATCCTGGGCGAAGGATCGGTCGTTCTGCTGTTCTGATGACCTCTCCGTGAATTGACATTGACAGCCTGAAAGTGCTATAATCACTTGGTTGCGCAGAGCGCAGCCAAGTGAGTTTTTTTGAAAGGAAATGACCAAAATGGATAGGAAGCCCATCGTGCTGGTCGTCATGGACGGCGTAGGAAAAACTGAGAAGGACCTGGGTGGCGGCAACATGGTGCTGCATGCGCATACACCGACGCTGGATGAGATGATGCGCGTATTCCCCAACAATACAATTCAGGCACACGGCACGGCAGTGGGCTTGCCCTCCGATGACGATATGGGCAACAGCGAAGTCGGCCATAACGCGCTGGGCTGCGGCCAGATCTATGCGCAGGGCGCGAAGCTGGTGAACGAGTCCATCGAGAGCGGCAAGCTGTTTGAGAGCGCCACCTGGCAGGAGCTCACCGGCAACTGCGTGAAGAAGGCTTCCACATTGCATTTTATCGGCCTGCTGTCCGATGGCAACGTTCACAGCAATATCAGCCACCTGAAGGCCCTGATCGCCGACGCCAAGAAGCAGGGCGTACGCGAAGTCCGCGTGCATGCGCTCCTGGACGGCCGTGATGTGCCTGCGACATCTGCCCTGCAGTATGTGGACGACATCGAGGCGTTCATGGCTTCCCTGAATGATGATAACTTCCATGCCTGCATCGCCAGCGGCGGCGGACGCATGAAGGTGACCATGGACCGCTATCAGGCCAACTGGGGCATGGTAGCCCTGGGCTGGAAGACCCATGTCAAGGGCGAAGGCCGTCAGTTCGCATCCGCCCGTGAAGCCGTTGAGACCTACCGCGCCGAGACGGGCGCCATTGACCAGGACCTGCCCGCTTTCGTGATCGCGAAGGACGGCAAGCCCCTGGGCCCGATCCAGGACGGCGACAGCGTCGTGCTGTTCAACT
The DNA here is from genome assembly GCA_017550305.1 of Clostridia bacterium. Classification (GTDB taxonomy): domain Bacteria; phylum Bacillota; class Clostridia; order Christensenellales; family Aristaeellaceae; genus SFMI01. The sequence goes on along the minus strand of JAFZPO010000095.1, from coordinate 587 downwards.
TCCGCGGCGACCGCGCCCTGGAACTCTCCATGGCGTTCGACTATGACGACTTCGATCATTTCGACCGTGACCCGCGTCCCGATGTGCTGTATGCCGGCATGCTGCAGTATGATGGCGACCTGAAGCTCCCGCAGCGCTTCCTGGTTTCCCCGCCGTCCATCCGCAACACCCTGAGCGAAGTCCTGGTGGCAGCGGGCATCCCGCAGTACGCCGTGTCCGAGACTCAGAAGTACGGCCATGTGACCTACTTCTGGAACGGCAACCGTTCCGAGAAGTTCAGCGAGGAGCTTGAGGACTTCGAAGAGGTTCCCTCCGATGTCCGCAGTTTTGACGAGGCGCCCTGGATGAAGGCAGCCGAAGTCACCGACAAGGTGATCGCTGCGATCGAAAGCGGCAAGTACGGCTTCATCCGCTGCAACTACCCCAACGGCGACATGGTCGGCCACACCGGCAACATGGACGCGACCCGCATCGCCGTCGAGAGCGTCGACCTGGAGCTCCGCCGTGTATGGGAAGCCTGCAAGGCGCATGGCTGCACGCTGCTCGTGACTGCCGACCACGGCAACAGCGATGAGATGCTGCAGAAG
>JAFZPO010000094.1 GCA_017550305.1 Clostridia bacterium | reverse complement strand
TAACTACTATGTCATAATCAAGATTTGTGAATTTCTCGTCGATCATGGCCGTATTCTCCTTTGCGTTTCCGTTTGATTGGATTATAGCGGGGATGCGTGTCTTCTGTCAATGCAAATAAAGACCGCCGCGCACGAAGCGCGGCGGCACAAAGGAATGGGATAGGAAATTACTTATTGATCAGCGGGGCATACTCTTCGGCGGTGTAGGGCTCATCCTGAGTCTCCCAACCGACATAGCGGGTCTCCTGGATGCCGTAGAGAGCCTTGATCTTGGAGTTGAAGTTGACGCAGGTGAGCTGCCAGGAGCTGTTCACACGGGTGGGCAGGCACAGCGCATTCTCGATGAAGTATGCTTCAGCCTTTGCGAATGCTGCATAGCGGGCATCGAGATTGCTGCGGACGGCATCCGCTTCATTGACCAGCTTGGTGAACTCAGCCAGCTCAGTATAGGCGGGCTCCAGTGCGTCATTGGCGTTGGTGTAGACGACCGAATAGTAGGCGTTATCGTCGTCAATGATCTCCTGGCTCAGGAAGTTCATCGGATCGCCGTAGTCGGCACCCCAGCCGCTTTCAAACACGGACTGCAGTCTGGGAACAGCTACTTCAGCACGGAACTTGCTGACGTAGGTCTTGGTGACGAAGTTGATATAGTCGGTGCCCAGGCAGTCGGCGAAGATCTGCGCCAGAACGTCGGCGGTATCCTTGGAGACCTGGTTGGAACCGGCGATATACCAGTCAAGCTCGACGGGGAAGGTAACGCCAAGGGCAGTCAGTTCTTCAATGGCCTGAGCCTTGTAAGCGGCACCCTTCTCGGGATCGTAGCGGTTATAGGTGTCAGGATCATATTGAATGCCCAGTTCGTCCAGGACCAGCTGTGCGTAATCGGTGCCGTCACTGGTGGTGCACAGACCGCGCATGGTGTAGGAATAGTTCTGGATGCTCTGCGGGTCAAGGCTGTTGGTACGCGCGAGATAGTTTGTCAGATCAAGCCCGTAGTAAAGGGACTTACGGAAAGCATCATTGGCGACCGCGGTGTTCCAGTTGACATCGGGAGTACCGTCTTCAAAGAGCTTATTGAAGTTCCACTTCATGTTGTAGGAGAAGATGGTCATTACCGTGGGCACCAGATAATCATGCCATTCGTTGTCAGGATTGTTGGCAATGATGGCGATCTCGGACTCGGTCAGCTCAACATAATCCAGCTCGCCTGCGGTGAACATGGTGAACGCAACGTTGAGGTCCTCGACCATCTTGACGGTGACGGTATCGAACAGTTTTACTTCGGTGTTGTAGTACAGCGGGTTCTTGGTCAGGACTTTTTCACTGTTCTGTACAAAATCGGTCATGGTGTAGGGACCGTTGTACCACAGCGTGGTGTTGTCTGCACCGAAGTAGCCGTCTACGCCAACTTCCGCGATCAGCTGAGCGCTGAGCGGAGCCAGGCAGTTATAGGTGGTCACGGTGGGGAAGTAAGCCAGCGGAGCCAAACAGGTGACGGTGAAAATACCGGCGTTGTTATCGGCTGCTACGCCTACCATCTCGGCGAACGGACCGGTGATGGGATCGAGCGCCTTGGCAGCGTCTTCGCCCTCGGTCTCTGCCAGCTGCTTGGTATACTCGTAATACTCCTCAGCGCCCTTGATCATCTGGATAGGCATCGAAGTGTTGGCGGACTGGTTCTTTGCATAGTTCAGAACCCATTCCAGGCCGACCATGAAGTCTTCTGCTATCACATCGGCTTTGTAGTTGCCCTGGTAATCAACCCACTTTACGTCATCACGCAGGGTGAAGATCCAGGTGACGCCATCATCCGGGGTGCTCCATTCTTTTGCTACAGCAGGCAGTAGTCCGCCTTTGGAATCGTTGGTCAGCAACAGGTCGTAGCAGTTGGAAAGGGGTTTGAGTTCGGCGTTGCTCTGGGAGTACTGGATGCAGAAGGTCGTCATTTCAGCACTGACCGTCGCATAGTCTCTTAAGTCCTTGATCTCGTCCGCGTGAGCGGAAACGGAAAGGGTGCCCAGCACCAACGTCAGGGCAAGCAACAGGGTAACAAGCTTCTTCATTGGGATCGCTCCTTTCGTTATTCCGCATATAGCGGATGATTGCCGAATTATAATCCATGCATAAAAATTCGTCAAGTGCAAATACAAACGAAAAACATTATGAGCTGAAACACAGCGATGTTCTTGAAATGTTTGTAAAATAAGGGGAAAAGAAAACCTGCTTATACATTATACATAATGCATATTTACACAAAAATGTATATTCGGATCAGAAAGGCAGACTGAGATAACCAGGGGGAGAGGCACGAGATGAAGCCGTTTACAAACGGAAACCGATGCTATATAATAGGATATATCTATATTTGACAAGGAGCTGTGCGCCATGAAATGCCAATTCTGCAACTGTCCCGACAGCCGAGTGATCGACAGCCGTCCTACCGAGGAGGGTGCGAGCATCCGCCGTCGTCGTGAGTGTGTCAACTGCGGCCGCCGTTTCACTACCTATGAGAAGGTAGAGATGCCCCAGCTGCTGGTCATCAAGAAGGATAATACAAGGGAACTGTTTGATCCGCAGAAGATCCGCAACGGTATCATCCAGGCCTGTCATAAACGCCCGGTCTCAGCTGCAGACATCGAGCGTATTGTCGGATCTGTTGAGCAGATGGCTTATAACAGTCTGCAGGAAGAGATCACGACCCGTCAGATCGGCGAGATGGTGATGGCTTCCCTGCGTCAGCTGGATGAGGTAGCCTATGTGCGCTTTGCGTCTGTATACCGCCAGTTCACCGATATTCCCACCTTTATGCGCGAGCTGCGTCATATGCTGGACGAAAACGATAAAGAAAAGATGTAAGGAGAACCCGCCGTGGAGAGGAAATTCATTCTGAGCTGCGGGTCGACGATCGATCTGCCATATTCCTGGTGTGAAAGCCGCGATATCCCGGTCATTTTCTATACTTACGAAATAGACGGGATCGAGCATGTGGACGACATGGGCCGCGATCCAGCTGCGCTCCCTGCCTTTTATGACAGTATCCGTGCTGGCAAACTGCCGCATACTTCACAGATAAACGTCGAACGTTATATCGAGTTCTTTGACGGACTTCTGAAACAGGGCGACGTGCTGCATCTGGCATTCGGCAGCGGGCTGTCCGGCAGTGTGCGCAATGCTCAGGCGGCTGCGCAGGAAGTTGCCTCCCGTTATCCCGACCGTGTTATCCGTGTGGTCGACACACTGGCTGCTTCCAGCGGGCAGGGGATGCTGGTAGACTATGCTGCAGACATGCGGGATGCAGGAAAATCACTGGACGAGGTGTGTTCCTGGGTTGAAGAAAACAAACTCCGCCTGAACCATCAGTTCTTCTGCACAGATCTGAGCCATTTCCGCCGCAGCGGGCGTGTCAGCGGATCTGCCGCCATGCTGGGCGCGCTGCTGGGCATCTGCCCGATCATGCATCTGAACTGTGAAGGCAAGATCATTGCGTACGGCAAGGTACGCGGCAAGCAGAATGCCATACGTGAAACTGTGCGGGTGATGCAGGAACGCGCCGATAACGGAGCGCAGTACGACGGAAAATGCTTTATCTGCAACAGCAATTGCGTTGATATAGCTGAACGCCTGCGTGAAGTGATTCTGGCTACATTCCCGAACGTGAAAGATGTGCGGATATGTGATATCGGTACGATCATCGGTTCACACAGCGGTATCGGAACTGTAGCGGTATTCTTCCTGGGCAAGAGCCGTGCCGAGTTTATAGGCGATACATAAGAAGACTTTCATACTGCTCTGTACACTGCTTTTCCAGCAGACTGCACAGGCAGTTTTCCTTTCCGGGCATTGTACACAGAAGGGAAACATGATTCGGGCAATATAATGATTATCCACATAAGCCGGGCTTCGTGCTTTGTGTGAAGGGGGAACAAAACACCATGACGCAACGATCCAAACTGCTGCGGTCGCCGTATCTCGAAATCATCATCATGGTCTCCGCAGTGGTTCTGTCCTATTTCGGCCTGATCATTCTGGGCGCTATCCCGGAAACGCCGGCTGACGGCGTGATGGCAACATCGACTGTGGTCGCGATCCAGTTCGCCCTGTTCATGCTCAGCGTGGCCATTGCACTGATCTCGGTTATCGCGGGTATCGGCGGCGGCGTCATTTTCACGCCTATTATGCTGGCTTTCACGTCAGTCAACAGCGTGGTGGTACGCGGTGCCGGCCTGATCGTGGCTATGTTCTCGGGCCTTATTTCCACCGGCATTTTCATTAAGAAAGGCCTGTGCGAATATCGAACCGCTTTGCTGATGACCATCAGCCAGGCAATAGGCGCTTTGATCGG
>JAFZPO010000093.1 GCA_017550305.1 Clostridia bacterium | reverse complement strand
GTATAGTACGCTGTACCGTCACCCGCATAATTTAATGTCAGCGCGCAGCAGCTGTCGCCTGCAGTATGCAGGATATCCGGATCGAAGTGTTCATACCCGCCGATTATGATGATGTCGTTTTCACCGGTATTGACAGAGACCTTGTTACTCGTCATGGGCGTGCCGTGGACGCTGCCCAGGAAGTCATAGGTCACTGTGGCCTGGTTGACGACATAGCCGGTGACATTGACATCATGTTCCGTGGTCTTCCAGCTGAAGGTGAATGTCTTCTCCTCGTTCACAGCGAGGGAAGCACAGGAACCGATCGGTACGAACCCGCCGAGGCTATCATATACCTGGATATTCGTCAGAGGAGTATCGCCCGTGTTCTTTACGGTAATGGTATAGTCGATCATCTCATCCAGTGCGTACCAGTCACCGCTTGCCGCCTTATGCGCTTCCGCCTTGATGATGCTCACAGCGGGATGCACGCCATAGATCGGTCCAAGCGGGTCTCCGCCGTCGTCCGGCTTCGTCTTCGCAATTGCGGGATTACTGGTGTAGGTATGCTCAACGCCCTTAAGATCGGTACCTTTGGCAACAGCATAATTGATGACCTTGCCGGTGACTTTCGCGTCATACTCCGTGACAGTGTACTTCGGGACACCGAGCTTGATCTCGCCCTGTTCGGGTGTCAACTCAGCGAACATGCCGATCGTGGCGCCCTTATCCGTTATGGTGATATCCTTGATAGGCTCTTTGCTGTTGTTCTTCATGGACAGGGACCATTCGATCTGGTCGCCTTCGTTGAAGTAGCCTTCAGCGGGAGTGTTCGCCACGCCCTTCTTGAGCAGGAGGCCGGTCTTGGAGAGAACGGTCAGGGTTACTGACTCAGAGATGGCCGGGTTTTCATTCCCACTGTCAGGATCGACCCACTTGACAGTTACAGGCGGGAAGAAGATGTATCCCTGATTCACGTCATCTTCAGTTATGGTAGCGTCTGCCACAGTAAAGGTCTGGGATTCACTTGCCGCGATGGGGCCTGCCGTGATACTGCTCCCGGTGAAGGGGAGTTCAAGCGTGTAGGAATCCAGATCCACCGCTCCGGTGTTGGTCACTGTCACCTTGACGGTATACGGTTCGGCAAGCTGGTATCCTGCCGGATCGCTGCTCATGCCGTCTTCAAACTGTGTCACGGACAGCTGGCTCTCCTCGGGAATTTCCCATCCCGCAGGGCCGGGCTTGGCGAACTTGTAGTTAAAGTCCACCACATTGCTTTCACAGATGGGGGTTGTGCGGCCCTTGTCATCCACGGCATAGCCGTTACCTTTGAAACGTAACGGGTAACTGCCCGCATAGGGGGAATCCTCGGGATCGGCAACAAAGTATTCAGGTGAATTGGTAAGATAAAACCCTATACAGAACCCATCAAATGATTTACCGGGTTCCAGGATGCAGGCGAGAAGGGTGCCGCCCGAAAAGACTGTGCGCTCAACAACCGTGAACCCGGCGCCTCTACAGCGGTAGAAATCAATAAGCAGCGGTACATTGCCGATGTTGGTGTATATCACTTTATAACAGTTATAGTTTTCAGAAACAAATTGATCCGTATAGGTATACGCTTCCTTTTCCGGCCTGGTCGGCACCACCGTCAGAAGGAGCGCGGGCTTGGGTTCTTCGTCGCTCTTTTTAACTTTATATGTCCGGGAGATAACATTGGATTCGCAGACCTTCTCTCCTGTTAAGGGGTTGTAACCATCGACACGATATAAAACCGTAACCGTGCCAAGTAGGGTATCCGTTTCAGTACCGGGATTGATATGATTCATAAACGGGTCCGAATAAGCTGTATTGATAAGAAGGTTGGGAACACTATACTCTCCGGGCTCAAAGCAATCATCAGATGAACCTCCGAACGGGAGATATTTATGCCAACTGCCATTGGATTCGTATTTGAAACATAAGAAATAACTCATAATGTAGTTTGATTCTACAGAAGCAACATCAAATATTTCAAGGTTCGTCTCGTCATAGGTGCTCTTATAAGGTGTAGGATAAGTAAATCCGATCTTGATCCACGGTTCGATCTCTTCCCCCGTAGCAGGAATCACTTCCTGCTCCTTATGGCTCGCATCCACCTTGCAGACACGTTCTTTCAAACCATCTTCCGTAGCAGTAGGTTCCTTCACGATCACCCACTCGCCCCAGTCGTGGTCACCGAGGCCGGACGCATAGTCACGCTCCCATTCGCGGGCTCCGCATTTGGAACAGTCATGATAGCGGTTACCGTACTGAACGCAGGTAGCAACATCGCCCTGCTGCCAGGCACCCCAGTTATGGCCGGTTGCAGGGAGCGTCTTCTCATTCTGGACCGCACCGCATTTGCTGCACTTCTGGCGGTCATAACCCGCAGCAGTACAGGTGGCGTCCTTGTGGTCATTCTGCCAGCTGTGTCCAGTAGCAGGGATCGGCTCACGGTAAGAGTCTCCGCAGCGGGAGCATTTCTGGATTGCCATACCGTCGGATGTGCAGGTAGGCTGCTGTGCTACACTGCGCTGGTAGTTATGGCCAAGTGCGGGAATCGACCACGTCTCCCGCTCCCGGCAGCGAGAACAGGAATGCACCTTTGTACCTGTCTTGGTGCAGGTGGGTTCAGTTACAGTCTGCCATTCGCTCCAGTTATGGCCAAGGGCAGGGACATTGCGGGTCTCGGAAGCGTTCTTGCACACCGTGCAGAAGTGGATATCCGTGCCCGCTTCGGTGCAGGTAGGCGCCTTCTGTGTGTCCCACGTACTCGGAAAGACATGCGGGGCGAGGGCGCTGTCCCTCACCGTGCAGGTGTTTCCGCAGTTCCTGCACTTGTAGTGCGTGACCTTTCCATGCAGGCAGGTGGCGGGTTCTTCGGACTGCCACCGCCAGTCGTGGTTGTGATACCCGCTTTGGAAAGCAAGGCATTCGGAATCCCAGGGGACATCCGACGCCTGCGCCACCAGCGGCAGGGAAATCAGCAGGACAGCCAGCAGAGCCAGAATAAGAGTCGGGAACAAGGTGCGTTTCATGGAGATGCCTCCTTTGAGGAATGAAATAAAAACAACACGCCTTGTTTTATTCAGACAAAGCGTGATGAAATGAACCCTTGGAAATGATAAAGGGCAGTATAATGTTTGCTAGAGAATTCCATGGTCCGCGTCAGCATATGTCAAGCCCCTTATAAAAATATCGATTATGGCAACTCAGTTTAAAAGAATTCTATGAATATTCTATTCAAAACAAGCCGGGTAGTCAAGCATAAAAGCAGAAGAGCAGGACTTGCTATTGAATAGATAATGTATATCATATAGAAGGGTCAGCCATTCCCGGCTGTTATTGTACCGAATGAAGAAAAACAGGATCGGTATATCACCGATCCCATTTTGCATAAACTGTCAGGCTTCATTATGCTTGGCGATCATTTCTTCTACTTTCCGGATCGCCTCTTCCACAGTGCATCCGACTTTTTTTGCGCCGTCTGCCACTGTCGCGCGGCCGATCAGCATCTTGCCTACAGGCGTCTTCAGGATGCCGAAGCGGCTGTCCATCTTGATGGCTTCATCGATCAGCCACGGGTACTGCTTGATCACATCAGCCAGCCTGGTCTCAGCAGTAATTTCCATTCTCTCGTCTCCTCAAAAACGCCCCGCCTGTTTCAGCGGGGCGTATGTTCTGACCTGATCAGGCAGCGGGCTTTTCAGCCGCGTCCTCCACCTGTTCAACGACTTCCTGTACAGTATCCACAACTTCGAGCTCGCCGGTCGCGTCATCCGTCACAACACCGGTAATGGCATCGCGGCGCGCGCAGAAGGCACACAGACGGGTACGGTTGGCGGCGATGGCCTGCTCAACAGTGCCCTGTACCAGTTCTTCGGTACGGTTCAGAGCCTGGCAGTCTTCATGCGTATGATAGACCTTGCCGCCCAGGCTGTTGGTCCACAGCACCTCACCGGTGATGGCAGCCATGGCAGCTTCCTTCTGCTCAGCGGAAACGGGGTTCCAGTCATAGCTCAGCAGGCCGCCGATGATCACCATGATAGCCGCACAGGCAACGCCTACGACCTTCATTTTCTTGTCCGCGTTCTTATTGGTCAGCAGCAGGATGATGAAGGGCACGAAGCAGATAATGGTCATGATCAGGCCCATATTATTCCACAGCCAGAACTTGACCTTGTTCTTTTCGGAAGCGGGCTTGATATGGTTGGCTTTCTTCCAGAGCTGAGAACCGGCAATCAGGCAGGCCAGATCCAGCACGAGGAAAGCGATCATCTGCCACAGGGTGGGCATGAACTTGAGATCGATCTTGCCAAAGGTAACAAGGATAGCCAGCACTTCAAAACCGATGGCCAGCACCCACAGTACGATCGCACCGATGCGGTAGGGTGTCGCGTTGCCGACGGGAGCCGCTGCCTTCTTGGCACGGGCATTTGCCGCCGCAGCTTCTTCCTTGCTCATCTGCGAACCGGTTGTCGCGGAAACGATCTTATGCTCTTTCTTTTCAGCGGGCATAATTTTCACTCCAATCTACTAGATATTGGTATAGCAAGTAGTATTATACCACATTTTACAGTTTTTTCAAGGAATAAGCAAAACTTTCTTGACGAATTGCCGCATGCGGCGCATAATGATGGCAATGAAAACTGAAAGGAGCCCAATTCATGGATATATCTTCCCTTTTAACCGATCTTCTCTCCGGCGGTAATGTCAAGGAAATCAGCAGGGAAAGCGGCGCCACGCAGAAGGATGTAAAAAGCGTGCTTTCCGCAGCCCTGCCCCTGATCGCCGAAGGCAATCCCAGTGAAGAACAGACCCGCGAAGTCGCACAGAAGACAGGCGTCGATCTCAGTAAGGTCATCAAGATCATCGCTGCTGCCGCTCCCCTGCTGCAGGGACTGCTGGGCCTGACCAGCACCGATACAAGCAACGGCGGTTCCTCCGGTCTCGGAAGCCTGCTGGGCGGCCTGCTCGGCGGCGGTTCCTCTTCCGGCGGACTGGGCAGCCTGCTGGGCGGCCTGTTTGGCGGCGGTTCCTCCTCTTCCGACAGCGACTCCTCCTCCGGCGGTCTGGGAAGCCTCTTCAGCGGCCTGCTCAATCTGACCAGCACCGATACCAGTTCAAGCTCTTCTTCAAGCAGCTCTTCCAAGCCCAGCGGCACAACGGTCATCAAGAACCCGAATGCCAAGAAGAAGACTTCGTCCTCGTCTTCCGGGAAGAAAACGTCCTCGTCCTCTTCAGCTAAGAAGACTGATTCCGGTTCTTCAGCGAAAAAGACTACCTCTTCCTCTTCCGCGAAGAAGACCACCTCGTCCTCTTCCGCAAAGAAGACCACTTCTTCGTCTTCCGCCAAAACCTCTTCTTCCGGCAAAAAGACGGAATCCTCTTCCGCCGCAAAGAAGACCACATCATCCTCTACGGCAAAGAAGACGACTTCCTCCTCTACTGCAAAGAAGACCACTTCCTCTGCTTCCGGAAGCAAGAAGACCACGACAACAAAGAAGACCACTTCCACGAAAAAGAGCACTTCCAAATAATATGCATGCCGGCCGCAAGGCCGGCTTTTCTTGTTCAGAGATCAAAAAAGCGGACCGGGTTCATGAAGCAATATCATGGGCGCCGGTCCGCTTAAGTATGTCCTGTATCTTATTCGTAGCCCCAGTTGCCTACCCACCAGGCTCCGTTTTCTTTCCGGTAAAGGATGAACCCATAATCGCTTATCACATCGGAACCCATTTCGTAATCATGCATGCTGATATCGTTCAGGTCGGCAAACAGCTGCATTCCCAGCAGTTTCCCCTCTGCATCCTGCCACCAGTCATCCGCGTCAGCGCTTTCGGCCTCAACGTATTTCAGTTCGAGCAGACGCGTACCGCGCCAGTTTTCATATATCTCATTCTTGACGGTCTCCATCGCGGCAAGGATGTCCTCCCTGCTGAAGCTGACAGCCTTATCGATGGTCAGTTTCGCGTCCAGTACATAGCCGTGCTCACGGTCCACCGCAGCTTTCGGGACGAATCCCATTGCAAGCTTTCCGTCCACGAACCCTTCCACATAATACCAGTCCCCGTAACCCGCCAGCACATGGACGCTGTTACCGGCAGGCATATGCGTGATCGCGTCATGGCTCCGGACCGGGTCGTCTGTCAGGTCCGCGGCCTGCCGCAGGACTCCGCAGAAGTAGTCTATGTTGTCCCCGTCCTTGGAGAATTCAAGTTCGCCATACTTGTCGATCGTCTTTGAGGACAGGTCCGCCGGCAGGATCCAGCCAAAGCGTATCTTGTTCTTGGATACTTCATAACTGACCAGCAGGCAGCCTTTATAGCGCCCGTAGACAGTTAGCACATCATTTGTCGAAACAGAGGCTTTCCCCTTCGCTCCGCGGCCGTATGCCTTGGCCGGCCCGTAGTACACAGGATATACCTTGCCGTTCTTCCATTTTTCCGTCATGCCGACCAGTTCTGTTGGTTCCTGCTCCGGCTCCTTCAGTTTATGCGGCAATTCCTCGGGCAGTTCCGGTTCTTCCGGTTCCTGTGGTTCTACAGGCGGCTGCGGTTCCTCGGGCGGCTGATACGGCTCTTCAGGCTGCTGATAGGATTCTTCCGGCGCCTCATACGATTCTTCAGGGGCCTCATATGATTTCTCGGGCGCCTCATATGATTCTTCGGGTGCCTCATATGACTCTTCAGGCTGCCCGTAGGATTTCTCCGCTTTCGGCTGCGGTGCGGGCGCCGGGCCGTTCCAGTTCCACTCTACGCTTGCGCGCAGGATCGAGAAAATGTTCTTTGAGGACTTCGCTGCCGCACCGGACATC
>JAFZPO010000092.1 GCA_017550305.1 Clostridia bacterium | reverse complement strand
TGCTGACGGAAACCAGGTGTCTGCCATTCAGAAGAAAACCAGAGAGGTACTTGAAGCCATTAATGTCAACCTATTACGTTAATTTGATGGTTTCTGTGTCCCAAATACTCTAGTCGTTTCTTATTGTACACGAACGGACAGAACCGCATCAATAGAAAAACAACGATACCGTCTGAACAATCCAAGCGAATCCGGAGATTCCAGAATCATATCCAATCATATTCCTGACCATAACCCGGGACATAACACCCTGATGAACCCACATGCAAACCACACCAGGTCATGCCGAAGATCAGCGAAGACAAATCACGCATTCATTCTGCGGCAGATCTCGCATTTACAGAAGCACAAAAAACGCGGCAGGCAGCAGTTCTCTTCCGTTTCCCGAACCGCTGCCTGAACCGCAGTCATGATCTTCTCTTATTTCGTTATTCTTCTGAATACAGGTATGCTGTCAAGAGGCGCGGCTGCAGTGATCTCCCTGCCACCTTCCAGCGTCTCCCCATTGCGCGTATCCTGCCATGTTCCTTCCGGCAGATACACTTTGCGTGTTTCAGCACCGGCTTCCAGCACAGGCGCGACCAAGTATTCCGGGCCGAACATATACTGGTCCGTCAGCTCCCAGCATTTATCATCATCCGGGAACTCATAGAACATTGCACGCATTAGCGGCGAGCCGTTCTCGTGTGCTTCGGCAAAGATCTTCGAAATGTAAGGCTTCATGGATCTGCGCAGTTCGTAATACTTGCGCATGATCCTGTAAACGTCTTCGCCGTAGCTCCACATCTCGTTATCCTGGCCGGTATGCAGGTAGCCTCCGCCCCAGTCACGGTCATCCAGCGCCGGGATCGTGAAAGGCTCACGGTCGCCATGCAGACGCATGACGGGCTGGAAGGCCGCCCATTCGTACCATCTTACGAGCAGTTCCTTAAATGCCGGATCGAATACGTTCCCTTCCATGAACCCGCCGATATCCGTGTTCCACCACGGGATCCCGGCGAGGCCCAGGTTCAGGCCCGCCTGAAGCGGATCGCGCAGGCTCTCCCACGTGGAGGGCACGTCGCCGCTCCACAGTACCTTGCCGTATTTCTGGCTTCCGGCCCATCCGCTGCGGAGGAGGTTGACAGGCTGCACGCCCAGCGCGCGCATGGGTTCATCATAGGTGCGGCTGTACCATTGCGGATAGATATTGCTGCACTCGAGCGCCGGTCCGATATGATACCTGAAATTGTCGAAATCATACTTGGTCAGGTCAGGCTCCGAATTGTCCAGCCAGAAATAATCGATACCGAGATCGTAGTAATGCTCTTTGCACTTCTGCCAGACATACTCCCGAGTCTCGGGGTTCGTCGGGTCGATCTGCACGCAGTCGCCCTGGTAATCGTAAGTCTGCATCGCGCCGCGCTCGGTACGGATCAGCATACCGCACTCCGACATCTCATAGAAGTTCTCGCTGCGGCGGTCCACACTGGGCCATACGGATACCATTACCCTGATGCCCATGCTGTGCAGTTCCTCGATCATCGCCTTCGGATCCGGCCAGTACTTCGTGTCGAACTTCCAGTCGCCCTGTACCGTCCAGTGGAAGAAATCGATGACGATCACATCCAGCTGAATGCCCAGCTCCTTATACCGCCGCGCGACAGTCAGCACTTCTTCCTGCGTCCTGTAGCGCAACTTGCACTGCCAGAAGCCCATGGCGGTCTCCGGCATCATCGGTGCGCGGCCGGTGACCTGCGTATAATTCTTCAGAATGCCTTTGGGATCATCCGCCGCGGTGATCCAATAATCCATATCCTTGCAGCACGCGGCTTCCCATTCGGTCAGGTTCTTGCCGAAAGAAACGCGGCCTACGGCTGGATTGTTCCACAGCATGCCGTATCCGAGGCTTGAGACCATGAACGGCACGGTCGTCTGGCTGTTCTTCTGGGCCATCTCGAGCACGCAGCCCTTCATGTCCATATACGGCTGCTGATACTGTCCCATACCGAAGATCTTCTCACCGTCGTTGGGCTCAAAGCGCACCGTCAGCTTATAATCCCCGCCCACATAGGGCACCCATTCGCGGTTGACGACCTTCAGGCAGTGGCTCTCCTTTGTAATGCTCGGGCCATAATTGCGATAATGTTCGCGCAGGATCTTTTTCCCGTCACGGTAGAACGTCATGACACCGCCATGATTGACGGTCACGCTCAGCCTGCCGTTGGTGACGGTCGCCAGCGGATACTTGTGAAAGCTTCCGTCCCCCTCACGCAGTTCCTGTTCGCCCATTTCGACCGTGGCCGTGCCTGCGGGCACAGGCTCGGTCAATGCCCAGTCCTGCCCGCTGAATGCCGGGAACATGGTAGCGCGCACGCGCAGCGCGTCCTGTCCCCAGGCTTCTATGCGCAGCGTCTCGCCCTGGCGCTTACAGACCAGCGCGCCGTTTTCGATCTTAAACTGCATACATCTGCTCCTTTGCCGGGAACAGTCCCTTACATGATCACGGTGATCTTGTCGCTGTCACTGAGCATGACGTCGGTCAGCACTTCACCGGCCGCGGGCTTGCCGTTGACCAGGACCTGCTGTACCCCGCCCTGCTTATGCGCGCTGTTGTCGACAGTGATATACAGGCGTTTTCCGCGGAAGGTCTTTTCCATCGTGAACCCGTCCCATTCAGCGGGGATCGCGGGAATGATCCGCAGTCCTTCGGGCGTCGGGCGCAGGCCCAGGATGCCTTC
>JAFZPO010000091.1 GCA_017550305.1 Clostridia bacterium | reverse complement strand
GATCAGTTCAGGATATTTGTCCTTGATGAACCAGGGCGTGTACTCAGCGGTGTGTTCGCTGCTCTCGGTCACATAATAGCCAAAGCGCTTCATGATCTCATATCGCACCATATCCTTGTGCTTCTCGGTCCGGGCCAGCGCGCGGCGCTTGATCTCGGGATACAGATCGTTCCCGTTTTCATCGCGGATCTCCAGCAGCCAGGCCTGATGGTTGATGCCGGCGATCCTGGTCTGATAGGTATCCTTGTACTCCATGCCCAAGCCTTCCAGCAGATGCGGCGCGCATACCTGCACGCTGTGGCACAGACCCACCGTTTTGACAGGCGTAAAGCGCTGCATGTAGCCTGCCAGCATAGCCATGGGATTCGTGTAGTTCAGGAACCATGCGTCAGGACATACCTCCTCCATATCACGGGCGAAATCCTGCAGCACTGGAATGGTGCGCAGCGCACGGAAGATGCCTCCGATGCCAAGCGTGTCGGCAATCGTCTGGCGCAGGCCGTATTTCTTCGGAACCTCGAAATCCGTCACGGTGCAGGGCTCATAAAGACCTACCTGAATGGCGTTGACGACATAATTCGCCCCGCGCAGCGCGTCCCGGCGGTTTTCCACGCCCAGATAGTCCCTGATCACGGCCTTATTCCCGTTGTTGTTGTTAATTGCGTCCAGCATACGCTTGCTGTCGCCCAGACGGACAGGATCGATATCGTACAGGGCGATTTCGCTGTTTTCAAGTACGGGCGAAAGCATGCAGTCTCCCAGCACATTTTTGGCAAATACGCTTGAACCGGCGCCCATGAATGTGATTTTGGCCATGCAGGTTGCCTCCATGATGTAAAAATGTATTGTAATTACAGTCATAGTATAGTAAAATTAATCAAAACAGACAATTCCTGCACGATGCATTTAATTGTCTGTATGTTGCATCTATTGAGGAGAAGATTATGGATCTGTCCATCACCAACAGCGGGCGCGAGGATTGTGCGCCGCGTCACAGCTATGGTCCTGCCGTCCGCAGCTGCTACCTGTTCCATTATATCTCCGCCGGCCGCGGGGTGTTTGAGATCGGTGAGCGCCGCTACGAGCTGCATGCCGGGCAGGGGTTTTTGATCGTGCCGGACATCGTGACGCGCTACCAGGCGGATGACACGGATCCCTGGCACTACAGCTGGCTGGGTTTTCGCGGAGCTGACGCGGAAATGCTGATCGCGCGCACGGGGCTCAGCGCGGCACAGCCCATATTTGAAGCCGGCCCCATCTCCGAGATCACAGCCTGCATGCACCAGATCTACGACGATATGCACACCATGCCGGACGCGGCCCTCGGCACACTGGCGGCAGCGGGCGGCGCGCTGCGCTTCATCGCGCTGATTTCAGGCACTCGCCGCGCGAACCTGCACGCTGCAGACGCTTACTATGAAAAGGGCATGTGGTACATTCGCGCGCATATGGAGCGCACAGTGACCGTAGAAGAGATAGCGGCTTTCGTCGGTTTGAGCCGCTCGCAGCTCTTCCGCGCCTTCCGTCAAAGCGCGGGCGTCTCCCCGCGGGAGGCGCTGGCACAGGCGCGGGCAGAACAGGCGCGCCGCCTGCTGCGCTCGGGGGATCTGCCGCTGTATCAGATCGCCGCCGCCTGCGGTTACGCAAACGCAGCGCATTTTTCCGCTGCGTTTCGCCGCAGCAGCGGGATGTCGCCGCTGGAATACCGGCAGCAGGCCGTATTCTGACCCGTCCGCCCGGATGGTACCCGGCATCAGTTGCCAGCACACCGACGCACCAGAGCAGGACGATGGGTCCTGCCGGGAAGGAGAAATATGAGCACCCAGCCATTTCTGATCGCCGTCGACGCAGGCGGAACCAAGACGGAAGCCGTCCTGTTCACTCCTGACGGTACACGGGTAAAGCATCTGCTCAGACCGGGTATCAACCCGCTGGTATCAAGTTTTGAACAGGCGTGCGCCGACTGTCTGAGGATCCTTGAAGAACTGCGCGCAGCCGCTCCCGGCCCCGTTACAGCCGCCTATATCGGCATGCCGGCTCTGCAGTATTTCGGGGGACGGATCGAGGCATATTTGGTCGAACGCGCGCCGGTGGAACACCTGCGCGCTGAAGCCGACGGATACATGCTGATCTCCGCCATGCTCGGGCACGCGGACGGAGCGGGCCTGGTATGCGGGACTGGTTCAGGTCTGTACGTACGCAAGGGAACGCAGCAGTACGGCATCGGCGGCTGGGGCTATATCATTGACGGATGCGGCAGCGGATTCGTATTGGGCCGGCGCGCTGTCCGCGCGGTCATCCGCCAGTCAGACGGGCGCGGCGAAAAAACACTGCTGACCGAGCTTGTAAACGCGCAGATCGGCGGTGATGTCACACAGCATTTACCGGAATTGTATGCCGGTGGCAGGCCTTACTTTGCTTCGTTAGCCCGAACGGTGTTCGAGGCCTGCAAGCAAAACGATGCTGTCGCGCAGACAATCTTTGACGACTGCGCTGATGACCTGGCTGAAATGGTTATCACGGGACACCGCAAGGATCCGATTGAAAAGCTTGTCCTCAACGGCGGTATTTTTCAGCACTTTCCCGAATATGTCAGCGCTTTGCAGGCGCGGATACCGGGCGAAATCAGCCTGATCCGCTCCGACAAGCCGCCAATTGCCGGCGCGGCAACGGAAGCCATGCACATGGCCGGGCTTCCATGCAGCGAGCAGTTCAGGAACCGGTTCACAGCCGCAGACACGGATGATCCCAATCCATGACAGGCAGAATATCAGACGCCCCGCAAATCCGCGGGGCGTCTGCCTGTTTCACATTATCAGAATTTCAGCCGGATCACGTTCCAGGAAGCGGCCGGCAGGATCAGTCTGCCGTCTTTCAGGTCCGCCGGCATATCGGCGGGCCGCACGGTATCCGGCGCCGCTTCGGTGTTGACCGCCTTCATGTCGTCGTGATGCAGGACGCTGTGGGACACAGCCTTCACATTTCCGAAAGAACGCAGATCCAGTTCCAGCTCGGCAGGTTCCGAAAGATCACGGTTCACGGCAAACACGGTGACACTGCCGTCCTCCGCCTGCACGGCCGCCGCGTCCACCACGGGCACGGCACTGTAATGCTTCGTATCGGAAAGCTCGCAGCGGATCTGCGGCAGCAGGCTGACGCCGCGGCCGAACTCGCTGGCCTGCTTCAGGGGCCAGTAGATGGTCTGGGCCCAGGCGCCGCCGCCCGGACGCGTCATGATCGGCGCGATCACGTTCACCAACTGGGCCATGCACGCGATCTTGACCCGGTCCGCGTTCTTCAGGATCGTGATCAGGATCAGGCCCACCAGCAGGGCATCCTCGAAATTATAGACATCCTCGAGCAGCGGCAGCGCCGTTCCCCAGGGTTCCCGTTTATGCAGCTCCTTGTCCTGCTGCATGGAGTGATACCACACGTTCCATTCGTCCAGGGACAGGTTCACCTTCTTTTTCAGGTGCTTCTTGCCCTGCACCGCGTCGCAGATGGACGCCACCGTACGGATAAAATTCTGCAGGTCCATGGTGGAAGCCAGGAAGTCCGGCGTGTCGCTGTGCGGATTGCCGTAATACCGGTGCAGGGATACGTAATCCACG
>JAFZPO010000090.1 GCA_017550305.1 Clostridia bacterium | reverse complement strand
TGATCACCGGCGGCTTTGCGCTGCTCTACGGGATCCTGTGGGCCTTCTGGGCAGGAAAGGAAAAGAAGGCGGAGGAGAAGCTGCGCCAGGCCCTGGAAGCACGCTCTTTAAAGCATTCTCCGGGTGGATTTGAGCCCCGGGAGTTTCTGCTGCCGAAAGACAGGCTGACGGAAGAGGCATATAAGCGCTTCCACGGCATTCTCAAATGGGTCGCGATCGGCTCGCTCGGGTTTGCCGCGCTGATCTCCATCATCCTTCTCTTTTCACACGCGCTGAGCAATCCGCTGCAGCCGCTGTATCTCTTTTTCTTCTGCGTTGTCGTCGCAGTCCCCAGCGTTATCATCCAGTGGATCATCTGGCGGAAGTATGAGGCTTCTGTCCCGCAGAAGATCTGCCTGTATCAGGGCAGCCTCGTGATCGACGGGAAGGTCTTTTTGTCACAGGAGATCCTGAATATCACGATCTCCCCGAACCGGATCATGAACATCAATTCGCCCATGATCTTCCGGGAGATGCTGGTCAGAACATCCAGGGGCGAAACACTCTGCAGGATCGACTACAAGGCAGGCAACGCTGCGGGCGGACAGCTCTGCTGGGAGGAATATCCGCTGTTCTCGGAAGCCCTCAAGGCCTGGGGAGAAGCGAACCTCGTACCCGTAACGATCGCATACATGGAGTAATATTCAGAGAGGAGGCAGCAGACATATGACACAGAACGAAGCGCTGGGGCTCTGTCCCCTGTTCAGAGGGTTATCCGAAACAGATCTTCAGGATGCCCTGGCATTCTTCGGTGCGGAGGAAAAAAGCTATCCCCGCGGTGAGATCCTGAAGGATGCCTTGTCCCCGCTGTCCGCTTTCGGGCTGGTCCTGGACGGCACCGTTGCCGTGACCATGACAGACATCGACGGGAACGAGATGCTGCTCGCCTTTGTCACCGTCGGGCAGACCTTCGGTGAATCGCTGTGCATGCTGGGTGAAAACGCGCCGATCCTCATCAGCGCACGGAGCAATGTGAGTGTCCTATGGCTTCGGTGCGAAAACCTCCGCAAGCCTGCCTCGACACCCCTTGATCACGAGCTCCACCTGCGCTTTGCGGACATGCTGGCTAAGCGCACGCTGCGCATGAACGACCGGATCCAGATCCTGTCCCGCATGAGCATCGAGGAAAAGCTCAAGGCCTTCTTTACCGAGTGCGCCCGTGACGCCGGAAGCGCGTCCTTTACCGTACCCTTTGACCGCGCCGGCATGGCCGCTTACCTCGGCGTTGACCGCAGTGCGCTCTCGCGCGCGCTTTCGCACCTGCAGAAATCCGGAGCGATCACCTTCCGGAAAAATCAATTTACGTTGCATATGCAACGGACAATAGGAGGGGAAGAGCGGTAAGATAGCAGCGGCTCCCAGGGAGCCGGAAGGATGGTTTTTCATGATGAGAAAGATCTCTGCACTGCTGCTCGCATGTCTCCTCGTTCTCTCCGTATTCCCCGCATTTGCTGAAGATCCAGTCATCCCACGCGTGGCCGCGCTGAGCGGACCGACTGCGATGGGCATGGCTGCTTTTTTGACGTCTGACGACGTGTACGCTGCAGCCGACGAGCTCGTCCCGCTGTTCAGCCGCGGCGAGATTGATATCGCCTCCGTCCCGCTGAACCTGATCGCAAACCTCTACAACAATCCTGACATGAAGGACGGGAACCGTCCGCTGCTGCTGGCAGTGAACACGCTGGGCGTGCTCTATATCGTTGAAAAGGGCGGGGATACGGTCGATTCCATCGAGTCCCTGCACGGACAGACCGTATACGCGACCGGCCAGGGCAGTACGCCCGAATACGCGCTCGATTATCTCCTCTCCCAGCATGGTCTCACCCCGGACACGGACGTAACGCTCGAGTTCAAGAGCTCGCCCAACGAAGTGCTCCCGCTCCTCAAGAACGCCGAGCATGCCATCGCCATGCTGCCCCAGCCGTTCGTGACCGTTGCCGCCACCCAGGTCGAAGGCCTGCATGTCGCGCTCGACCTGACTGCGGAATGGGACGCCCTTAATAACGGCAGCCGCCTGATCACCAGCGGCGTTATGGTCCGCAAGGGCTTTGCCGAAGAACATCCGGAAGCCGTCGCAGCGTTCCTTGAACAGCTTTCCGAGTCTGTCGCGTTCGTCAACGCGCAGCCTGAGGAAGCCGCGCTTCTGATCGAGGCACTGGGCATCGTCAAGGCACCTGTCGCGCAGAAGGCGATCCCCGCCTGCAATATCGTATGCATCTCGGGTGAAGAGATGGCCTCCATTGTGCCCGGATACCTGCAGACACTTCTCGACCAGAACCCTGCTTCCGTCCGCGGCAAGCTCCCGGACGAAGGCTTCTACTGGGCCTATGGCTCCAAATAAGCTTTTTTCAAAAGACAGGCTGCTGCGCATCGGCGCGGTGCTGTTCTGGCTTCTCGTCTGGCAGGCTGCCTCCATGCTCTTTGATGAGCCGCTGCTGCTGGTATCCCCGCTGCGGGTCCTGCGGCAGCTTTTTGCGCTCTTTTATCAGTCCGCGTTCTACAGC
>JAFZPO010000016.1 GCA_017550305.1 Clostridia bacterium | reverse complement strand
TACATTCTCCTGATTACCGGCCATGTATTTCTGCCGGTACAGGTAATATGGATGGAGGCCCATATGTTCAGCAATCTCCGCACCGGCGCGCACCATGTCGGCGACCATGTTTCCGTCAGGCAGTTCCGCTTCCCACAGATGGAGCAGGCTGCTGCGCTTGATGGACAGCGTATGCACAGTCATGCTTTCAGGTGCAAGGCTGGAGACCCATTCCAGGGTCTGACGGAACATATCCAGATCCTCGCCCGGCAAGCCTGCAATCAGATCCATATTGATGTGATTAAAGCCCATTTCCCGGGCCAGCGCATATGCTTCTTCGGTCTGGGCACAGGTATGGCGGCGGCCGATACGTATGAGTGTTTCATCATGCATGGTCTGCGGATTGACACTGATACGGGTCACGCCCGCTTTGCGGAGGACGGCCAGTTTTTCCTGGTCGATGGTGTCAGGACGGCCGGCTTCCACGGTGATTTCCCTGCAGCCTGCCATGAGCGGTGCGGCAGCTGTAAGCACACGGTCCAGCAATGGGGCGGGAAGGGCAGTAGGTGTTCCGCCACCCATATAGAAAGCGCGCGTGCGAAGGCCGGTCTCTTCCAGGAGACGCAGTGTGAAATCGATCTCACGGCAGAGAGCATCAGTATAAGGAACAAGCAGTTTACCGTTTCCCACCTCACCGGAAAGGAAACTGCAGTAGGCACACCGTGAAGCACAGAACGGAATACCGATATAGATGTCGGCCTCGTTCGGACGGGGTTCCTGCATGGTCTGCTGTGTCCGGATAATACTGGCCAGCACGTCAGACTTTTCATTACTGACATCAAACACGTTGCGTACGCGGGTTAATGCTTCATCCAGCGAACAGCCCTTTTCCATTTCGGCGTATACCAGACGGGTCGGACGGATGCCGGTCAGGCTGCCCCAGGGAGGGGTGATGCCGGTACGTTCTTTGAGCAGGCGGTATATGCCCAGTTTGGCCTGGCGTCGGCGGAGACGCTTGTCATTGACAGCATCTCCTGTCAGTTTTTCCCGGGTTTCATATGCGGAAGCACAGTCAAATACACGCACGATGCGCACACCGTTTTCTTCGCGTTCTTCATGCGTGACGGTCCAATCACTGCCGGGCTCATTGACAAGCAGAGTGATATTCCCGTAAAAAACACGCAGCACTTCAGCCATGTCGTTGGACAGGGCAGGGGCGTTGGTAAAAAGGGATATGGTTTTCATACTTCTCTCAGTAATGCACTTTCACCATGACCTGGACGCAGGCGCAGTCTGCCGTCCAGTGTCATGAGGCGGTGCAGTGAATCACGAAGCTCTTCGAAACTGCCGCCGGGAAGATCGGTACGTCCGAAGCCGCCGACAAACAAGGTGTCGCCGCTGAACAGCTGGTCTTCACAAAGGAAACAGACAGAGCCGGGCGTGTGCCCGGGAGTATGTATCACGGTAAACCGCATGCCGGCCAGCGTAACCTCATCGCCTTCTTGCAGCATGTGATCAGCGGCAATACGCGGCTCCCGTCCCCAGTGGGCACAGTTGAGCACAGAATCGGTCATGGCATCCGCATCGGCTCTGTGTACATAGATGGGAGCGCCTGCGCAGGCCGGCAGCCCGAGTATGTGGTCAAAATGTGCATGCGTGACCAGTACTCCTGCAACCATACGCCCGAGCAGGGCATTTTTCAGTACGGCGACATCGTCGCCCGGGTCGATAACGACTACAGAGGAAGGATCATCACCGGAAACGATATAGCAGTTTGCCTGCAGCGGCCCCAAAGGCAGGGTTTCAATGTTCAGCATGGCATCAGAACAGTTTTTCACTGTCCAGCAGGATAGTTACTGGGCCGTCATTGCACAGTGTTACCTGCATGTCGGCACGAAAAACGCCTGTTTCAATCGGTACACCCATCGCGCGGATGTGTGCACAGACATTCTGATAGAGTTCATTGGCGCGTTCAGGCGCTTCTGCCATAGTAAACCCCGGCCGGTTCTGGCCGCGGGCATCGCCAAGCAACGTGAACTGACTGACACACAGGATACTGCCGTTCACATCCAGGACAGAACGGTTCATCTTGCCGTTCTCGTCTTCAAAAATGCGCAGCTTGACCAGCTTACCGGCAATATATTCACCGTCTTTTTCCGTATCGCCGGCTTTAACGCCAAGCAGTACCAAAAGGCCTTGGCCGATGCTGCCGACCGCTTCACCGGCTATCTGTACCTGCGCGTGCGTGACACGCTGAACTACAGCCCGCATACTCTGTTCCTTTCTCAGCTGCCTGCACGGAATGCTTCGATAACATCACTGCGCTTCTGAATGCGGCGCAGTACCTGGTCGAGCTTCTCGCGGCTTTCTACCTGCAGGACCATATGGATGGTGCAGGTCTTGTTTTTGTTGATCTTGACGCTCATTGCGGTAATGGGTGTGCCGCCATCCTGCACGAACACGGTCAGTTCGCCGAGCAGGCTCGGATGGTCGTAAGCAATGACCTGTACTGTCGTGTTAAACCTGCCGCCGTTATCCTCTGCCCAGGAAACACGCACCTGGCGTTCGGGCTCGGTGTACTGAGCGTTGACACAATCAGCCTTATGGACCGTTACGCCGCGGCCGCGGGTGATATAGCCAACGATATCATCACCGGGAACAGGATTGCAGCATTTGGCGAAACGGACCAGCATGCCGCTGCCGCCCTCGACATAAATACCCTGTGTGGGCTTGCCGCCGGGACTGGCAGGGGACTGGCCCACCTCAGGCAGCTGCGGAGGCAGTTTCGGTGTGGCGGCTTCCTCAGCCTTGCGCTGCTCTTCATACAGGCGTGAAACTACATATGCGGAAGCGATCATGCCATATCCGACCGCACCGTATATGTCATCCATATCGTGGAAGTCGTACCGGCGCAGCAGCGGATCGACATTTTCGCGCTTGAGCAGGGTGTTCATCTGCAGACCGCGGCGCTTCGCTTCGCGCTCGACCATATCACGGCCTTTCTGCACATTTTCACCATGCAGTTCGCGCTTGAAGTACTGGCGGATCTTAGACTTGGCACCCTGAGTTTTGACGATCTTGAGCCAGTCCATGCTGGGTCCCTTGGAGGAGGAGCTGGTCATGATCTCCACACGGTCGCCTGTTTCAAGCGGGGTGTCGAGCGGCACGATACGGCCATTCACTTTTGCGCCTACGCAGCTGTTGCCGACCGCACTGTGAACGCGGTAGGCAAAGTCCAGCGGCGTGGCACCGCGGGGCATGTCAATGATGTCGCCCTTAGGCGTGAAGATGAATACCTGTTCTGCAAAGATGTCCGTCTTCAGGCCATCAATGAATTCATGACTGTCGCGGGTTTCGCTCTGCCAGTCCAGGATCTGCCGCAGCCAGTGCAGCTTCTGGTCAAACGCCTTGTCGTCGCTGCCTTCCTTATAGCGCCAGTGTGCGGCAATGCCGTACTCGGCGACATGGTGCATCTCCCAGGTCCGGATCTGGATCTCGAAGGGGAAAGGAATACGCCGGCCGCCGATCACCGTGGTGTGCAGCGACTGGTACATGTTGTTCTTGGGAACGGAAATATAATCCTTGAAGCGCCCGGGGACCTGTGTCCACAGCGTATGGCAAACGCCCAGCACGGTATAGCAGTCAGGAACGGTATCTACCAGGACACGGATGGCGATCAGGTCATAGATCTGGTCAAAAGGTTTGTTCTGCAGCACCATTTTCCTGTAGATGCTGTACAGATGCTTGGGACGTCCCGCTACCTCATAATGCATGCCGAGAGCATCCAAACGCTGTGAAAGCTCTTCGATAACGATCTTGATATTTTCTTCGCGCTCAGCCCGCTTCATGCCGACCTTTTTCGCTACATCCTGATAGCCTTCGGGATCGATATAGCGCAGGGACAGGTCTTCCAGCTCAGCCTTTATGCTGTATACGCCCAGACGGTGTGCCAGGGGGGCATAGATGTCCAGTGTCTCGCGGGCAATCGCCAGCTGCCTGTCAGGCGGCTGGAATTTGAGCGTACGCATGTTGTGCAGACGGTCGGCCAGCTTGATCAGTACTACGCGGATATCCTTGCCCATGGCCAGGATCATCTTGCGCAGTGTTTCTGCCTGACGCTCTTCACGGTCGGTAAAGTCCAGACTGTTCAGCTTGGTCACACCGTCGACCAGCATGGCCACTTCTTCACCGAACTCATCACGGATCATATCCAGGGTAACGCCTTCGCAGTCCTCTACCGTGTCATGGAGGAGCCCCGCGGCAATGGTAGGAGCATCGATGCCGATTTCAGTCAGGATGCTGGCTACATATACAGGGTGTACAAAATAAGGCTCACCGCTCAGACGCGTCTGCCCACCGTGCTTTTCCTCGGCAAAGGCATACGCGCGCTCGATCAGCGTTTTGTCGGCGTTGGGGTGATAATGCAGCATGCGTGCAATCATCTGCTCCAGCGTCATGCATTCATAAACGGCTGCCATCAGGGTTCACTTCCTTGAATCAGTTGAAAGAGCGGGTCGGCGGCGGGATCGCAGGGCTGAGCGGGCTGCAGGTGACCTGCGTCATCCGTCAGGCCTACACGGCATAATACCCGCAGCATTGCATCCGTGCGCGGATCCTTCCGGTCGAATGAGACGCCTTTACGCAGCGTGACATAGAAGGCGCGCAGCTCCTCAATCGAAAAACGCATCAGCATCAGCGCACTGTTCAGCTCTGCACTGCGTGGCAGGGCAAGTACCTCTGCCTGCGGCAGCAGTTCACGGAGCCTGGCGTACTCCTGCGGACACAGCAGACCGTCGCAGAGGATCACGCGGCGATAAGGCCCGGGGAAAGCCAGAGCATCACAAAGCCAGACTGCGCTGTAAGCACGGGGATCAGCCTGCGTGCCGTCGAGAATATCCAGCTGCGGGTAAGCTGCTGCGATACGGGCAGCAGACGCTGCGGTGCGGCACAGGTACAGCGTGCCCTGGTCGCCCTGAGGTTCGGGCAGCATTTCCAGCTGCGCAGGCAGGCCTGAAAAATAATTAATTCGGCACAAGCGTGCCAATTCCTGCAAAATGACGGTTGCTTCATCGCTTGCAGGGCGTGAAAAACACCGCTGCATTGAGGCGATGGCTTCGACGCGGCATTCGGGGGATGTGTGGCCGTTGAAAGTGTTCGTGACCGGAGTGACAGCCAGTGAACAGATACCCCGCAGAGAGGAGGCGAGCATGCCCATGCGGAACGCAATGGCGTCCAGCATGCATGTGCCTTGGGAAAGCGTCAGTTTCAGATGTGCGCCTTCCGAACCTACCGCACGGGCGGTAAGCGCCTCCACATCACGGAGCAGGAAGACCGGCGCTGGATTACCTGTACCGAAGGGCTCCAGCATACACAGGCTGTCTATCAGGTCAAGCGTGATATCCGACAGACGCAGTTCGCCGTCATAGGCAGTCTCGGGCATCAGGGTGCGGCCTTCCAGCTGCCGGGCTACGGCATCGGATAACCGGTGACGGAATTCAGGAACGTTTTCAGCCGGCAACGTCAGGCCTGCAGCCTGCTTGTGACCGCCGAAACGCGTGAACAGATCAGAGCAGGCAGAGAGCGCTTGATACAGATCGACGCCGCAGGCGCTGCGTGCACTGCCTACGCACACATCACCGTCACGGCTGAGGATTACTGTCGGATAACCATAGCGTTCAGCCAGGCGTCCTGCTGCAAGCCCGACCACACCGCCTTCCCAGCCTTCGCCTTCAATGACAATAGCACGTTCCGTGCACAGATCCAGTGCAGACGCCTGGGCATTGGCTTGTTCCTGTATCTGGTTTTCCAGGGATTTACGCCGTGCATTGAGACCGTCGGCTGCGTCGGCCAGCTCTGCGGCACGGGCGGGATCCTTGGTTGAGAGCAGCTCGAGGGCAATCTGCGCGGTCTCCATCCGCCCGCAGGCGTTAATGCGCGGTGCCAGCTGGAAACCGGCCTGCTGGCCGGTAACAGCTTCACCGCCCCTGATCCCGGAAACGCGCATCAGGGCACGCAGGCCGATAATGGACGTATCGGACATGGCAGCTAGTCCTAGTGCCGCCAGCGTACGGTTCTCGTCCAGTAGGGGGACCATATCGGCTACTGTGGCCAGTGCGCACAAGGGAAGTGTTGGCAATATCTGCTTTCCGGATAATGCGCATGCGAGCTTGTAAGCGGTACCGGCACCGCACAGATTGCCGCACGGATATCCGCCCAGCTGCGGGTGCAGTATGGCATCTGCTGCAGGCAGCGGATCAGGCAGAGTATGATGATCGGTCAGGATCACATTCATGCCAAGTGACTTGGCAAGAGCGATCTCTTCCACTGCCGTGATTCCGCAGTCCACGGTGATCATCAGGCGGTGCTTTCTTTCGGCCAACAATCGCATCGCAGCTGTATTGAGGCCATAGCCTTCTTCCTTACGGCTGGGGATATAGACTTCAGCATGTGCACCGAGGCTTTTGAGCGCTTCCAGCATGATCACGGAGGCACAGACACCGTCGCAGTCATAATCGCCGTAAATGACAATGCTTTCCCCATGGCCAACGGCCTCCCTGATCATCCTGCAGGTCTTTTCCATATCGGGCATGAGGAAGGGGTCATAGAGATCCTGTGCTGAAGGGTACAGAAATGCATGCAGCTTGTCAGGCGTATCTACGCCGCGGGCAAGCAGCAGCGGTGCCAGCAGGGGAGATACCCCTTCCAGCGAACCAGGGACAGCACGGGAAACCAGCCTGCGCATGAAGCCTCCTATAATCAGCAGTCAGGAATAAAAAGAGATCAAAGCGTTCTCCCGGATCCGGAAGAACGCTTTGATCATGAATCGGAATCAGCGCTTGTTCTCAATCGTTGCTGCGCAGCTGATTGTCACGCGCAGGAACAGATAGAGGACTGCGAAGCTGATGATGGCGGACAGGGCGATCATACGTCCGAGCACGCCGTATGCGGCATTCTGGAAGATGAACATCAGCAGTACGCCGACAGCCAGCAAAGCACCGTATACGATGGCCAGCAGGCGCAGCTTCTGACGGGAGACCGTCTTATAAGCGGGCAGCAGGCTGCGGCCGGAGCGTACGGAGGACGCAATACCGTTGAACAGTACGACCAGGCTGTACACGAAAGCGCATACACAAAGCAGGATAGCAATGGCAGAGATCGGGGTCATGATCCATTTGACGGACACGGCGATCAGCGCAACGGCCAGGAAGAAGACCACGATCCAGACGATCAGTGCCCAGACGCCATGCAGGCCGGCTATGCCGCAGCGTACGATCAGCCATACGCAGACCAGCAGCAGCGCGACAGCCGCAGCGATGATCACGATGTTGAGCAGGGATCCCATGGTGGGCTCAGCGACGGCGGTGCTGCCCAGAGAGACTTCTACAGGCAGGCTGCCGGTACGCATGCAGGCGGTCGCCAGGAACGCACCTGTCCAATCGCTGGTAGTGAAGGAAAGCACATCATTGGTAGGAGTGGTGAAGTAAGCATAGCCCAGAGCCTGGCCGTCCAGCATCAGGTAAAGGTAAGAACCGGGATTGGATGCAAGCAGTTCGGTGATAGCCTTGATGCCCTTGGAATTGAACAGGACCTGAACCTGATAGGTGTCGTCCTTGGCATAGTAGTAAGCCTGTTTCACATGCTCACGGCTCAGTACGGCT
This sequence comes from Clostridia bacterium, assembly GCA_017550305.1. Lineage (GTDB taxonomy): Bacteria > Bacillota > Clostridia > Christensenellales > Aristaeellaceae > SFMI01. The sequence continues at coordinate 26,853 of JAFZPO010000016.1, read as the reverse complement.
TCACCCACGTCACCGGTCGAGCTGTCATAAATAGCAAAGTAATAATCGCCGACTTCGGGGATGATGGTAGCGATCAAGCTGTTATAGCTGTCTTCGGGAACAGTCAGCGTGATCTGGCCATCCGAAGTCTTTACAGATGCGTTGCCCAGAACCATGGAAGCGCGGTCCCTGATAATGGAAGCAGCCTTCTTCAGATCGGAAGCGGAAGCGCCTTCTGCAGTCAGCGTGTATCCATAGCCGCCGCCCAGTTCGGCAGAGGGATGGATGGCTTCACGCCAGTTCTCGTTGATGGTGTTGGGGATATAAGCGACCTGGCGGTAGAGAGCTTCCTGCACATCCTGGCCGTCTTCATGAATGGTGACATACTGGGTGTTGCGGCCGGCAATGCCCAGCCAGGCGCCTACTACGGTAGCGCACAGCAGTACGACCAGTACTGCGATACTGATGATCTTGCGGATAGTGTTCTTTTTCATTATGGATTATTCTCCTTCAATAATTTCAGATAATGATTTAGGCTTGATCATCTGCAGGCTACCCGGCCTTGTTGGTCAGGGAGAACGCCTGATAGAATACACGGTAATAAGGCGCATCAGGCATCGGTGCATGCAGGGCAAACACCGGCAGAGGAGCATCCTGTACAGCGGTGACATGCTGCAGGGCAGATGCCTGAGGCGTGTCCTGCGCCTTTTCTTCGGACGGGAGCGCAGTCTGCTGTATAACGGCAGACAGCATGGGAGCGGCGGTACGCTGCTCTTCGACAGTCTGGCTGAACAGATGCAGTGCAGCCCACATGCCCAGGGCAAACAGCAGGGCAAACAGCAGTCTGCCGCGCACGGCGCTCCCTCCTTTCCTTTGCAGAGATAGAAAATATTATACCCCTAGCTTTTGCTTTTGACAATTACCGAATATCACGGCCGAGGAAATGCAGTGCCTGGCAGTGCTGGCGGTCCAGGAGCCGTGAGACTACGCGCTCGGTATAACGGCGTTTGAGCTCGCTCAGGTTCAGGTTGGTGGAGAGCACGGTGCACATCCCGTCGTTCTGCCGTTCATTGATCAGATTGAACAGTTCTTCCACCGTCACATTTTCGATCAGCGGTTCCGTGCCGAGATCGTCGATCAGCAGCAGTTCCGTTTCATACAGGGCATCCAGTTCACTCTGGTCGCGGGAGAAGGCAGCCTTGCGCGCGGTACGGATCAGCTGGTTGGCTGTCATACAGAGAGCAGGGACTCCACGCCTGCGGGCACGCTCGTGAATACAGCGCAGGAGATAGGTCTTACCCAGTCCGCTGCCGCCATACAGCAGAAGCGTTTTTTGTGCGGGACGGGGCAGGGCGTCAGCGTATTCTTCGCATCTGCGGCGAATGACCTGCATCAGCTGGCGCTGTGTCACACCGTTCTCGGAGACCGCTTCTTCCGGGAAGACATTCAGGTCGAAATGTTCAAAAGTCTGGTCTTCATCAAAACCGCCTTCGCTTTCGACCAGCTGTGCATACAGGGCTTTGGCACAGCTGCATACGGCTTTCCTGCTGCTGCCGGTAAAGCCGGTATCTTCACAGAGCGGGCACTGGAATACGGGCTCCAGATAGTCTTCCGGGAAACCGTTATCGGTCAGCAGGGTACGGATCTGTGCGTTCCAGGCCTCCACGCGTTCGGGCAGGTCGTCTGCTGCGGGAGCGGAAAAGGCACTGTATACACTGCTGAGGACGGCATTTCGGCGCTCTTCCATCAGAGTGCCGATCTCCGGACATTTGTCCAGGACTTCGCGCAGGCGGCGCTGTTCCTCGCGTTCATTGGCATCACGGCGTTCGGACAGTGTCTGCAGTACGCGCTGAAAAACCTGCTCATTCATTCTCCTTCGAAGCCTCCTCTAACAGATTGACGGCACGGCTTTCCAGCTCTTCCTCACTGTAGTCGCGCTGCGTATACTGCTGGGCACTCACCTGCCGCCCGGCTGTGGTGCGCTGGCGCTTTTTCGCCGCCTGCCCGGGTTCTTTCACACCCTCTTCATGCCAGGTCTGCAGTACCTTGTTTATATAGGGCAGCGGCTGCTCGGCTTCACGTGCCTGCTCAGCTGCCAGGATCAGCATCTCATCATCAAAGCCCCATTCATCCGTCCAGCGACGGTAGAGCTCGCGGTCCTTCTTGGTCGGCGTGCGCCGGTGGCCAAGCGCTTCGAAGACGCGGCTCAGTCCGGCATTCGCAGCGGCGATCCCGTCCAGAACGGGGCGAGCACTTTCGACACTGTCGATGCCGCGCTGATGCAGCCCTTCCAGCCAGCGCTCGACGCTGTCAAGACGTCCGCCGTTCTTATGCACTTCACGTGCCACGAGCAGTATCAGTTCCGGCTCATATTCGGCGCAGAGGCGTGCATACTCGCCGCGCACCATATCGTCTGCATTGCGCAGGCCAAGCGCACGTGCAAAGGCGGCAGCGGCTTCCCCGGCTTCTTTTTCCGCTGCCAGATGACTGCGCATCTGTGCACCGGTGCGCGGGGCTTCGCCCTGATTTTCACTGCGGCGGCGGATACCGCCCAGAATGCCGTCCAGATAGGCAAAGGTCGGTTCACCCTTGGTAGTCTCGCTGCATGCATCGAGTATGGCTTCAGGTGTATACTGCCACTCGTCCAGCCATTTCTGATACAGGTTCATCTCATCCAGACTGGGGGTACGGCGCTTGCCCAGGCGCGCCAGTACGTTTTTCGTACCGTCCTGTACGGCACGGGAATGCACGAAAAAGGCTTCCGCATCTTCGACCGTTACGGCGTTTTCCTCTTTCATGCGCATGGCGATGCGTTGCGCATCTGTGAACTTGAAATGGATGCGGTGGCTTTCGATCATGTGCGAGAGCAGCATCAGCACGACTTCCTGCGGCAGACCGACATCCTGAACCCATTCCCAGGCAAGGGCGATCTCCGCGGGGCGGATCTTGCGCCGGTCGCCGAAGAGCGCATACACATCCTCGGAAAAAGCGACATAGACAGAATCCGCCTCGAGCCCGCGGCCACCGGAAAAAGAAAGCAGGGCGGCACTGCGGACGCAGTATTCACGCGGTTCATCACTCAGACGCACGAGCAGGCGGCGGCGTTCCCAGTAGCGCAGCGCTGCCTCGACCTCACTTTCGGTAAGGGAAAGCTCCTGCGCCAGCGCGGCGGGACTGCTGTCGGATCCAGGCGTCTGCGACAAGAGCAGCGCATACAGATAGACCTTGATATAATCGCCCCTGGCAGCGGGCACATAATCGCTGACGAACAGGCGCTCCAGCGGCAGTGTGCCGTAGCGCAGGGCGTCTTCATCGGGCTTGAACATGTTTTCTACCTTCTCTTCTCATATTCCGTCAGGGCAAGAGCACGTTCGACGGCATCGGCCGCGGCTTTGTCCAGACCGGGTGCGGCTCCGCTGCCGCCTCCCAGCAGGATGTGCAGGAAAAATTCACGTGTCCCCGCATTGCCAGTGACGGGGGAATGCGTGACGTTCAGGACCTTGGTATCAGGCAAAGCCCCGAGCTTTTCGATCAGTCCCAGCAGCACGGGTACATAAGCACTGTCAGGCAGGATCCCGCTACGGCGTGCAGCAGTGTCCTCGGTCTCGAAAAGCGGTTTGACCAGACAGACCAGTTCGCCCTGTCCGTGAAGCACGGCGGAAAAAGCCGGTACTCCGCGCAGGAGCGAAAGGTAACTCAGGTCGACCGATCCCAGCGTGGGACGCGGTTCGAGCGACAGCAGCTTCTCATCTGAAATGTTGGTACGCTCCAGATTGACCACACGCGGGTCCTGCCGGAGCGATCCCATCAGCTGGCCGTAGCCCACATCCACCGCATATACGCATGCGGCGCCTGCCTTGAGCAGACAGTCGGTAAACCCGCCGGTCGAAGCGCCTGCGTCAATGCATACGCGGTCTTTTACGGAAATGCCGAAATCATGCAGCGCGCCTTCCAGCTTAAGACCGCCCTTGGCTACGTAGGGCAGTTCCTGCCCGCGTACGCGCAGCGGTGCGGTCTCGCCCAGCAGCTCGGTTGCGCCGGTAATCCGGCGTGTGTCGCTGTAGACTTCGCCTGCCATTAGTGCCGCACGCGCGGCTTTTTCCTCGGAAAACAGTCCGCGCTCCAGCAGCAGGTCAAGCACCTTGCGCTTCTTCGTCGCCATCACGGTGCTCCTTTCCCTGCGGCAGCAGGCCGGAAAAAACGGTGCGGTTTTCATCACTGGTGACATGAATGTCACCGCCGTAGCGTTCCAGCGTACGGCGCACGATGTAGAGGCCCATGCCGCGGCCTTCGCCGTGGCTTGAAACACCGGGCTCGAAGATCCGTTCCAGATTGTCTGCAGGAATGGCAGGCCCGTTGTTGGCAATCGAGAAAGCATAGCCGTGCGCGTCGGAGTGCAGCATGATGCGCAGCTGACGGTCGGATACGCTCTCAAGAGCATCCAGTGCATTGTCGATCAGATTGGACAGTACGCGGCAGAATTCCCAGGCAGGCATGGTGAGATTCTTCCATGAACCGGACGCGTCCACCTCTGCGAGCACGCCTGCGTTCTCGCATTCAGCCAGCTTGGCGCGGAGCAGCGCATTGAGCGCGGGACTATCGGTGCGCAGTGCCCGGGACACGCTCTGCATGTCTCCGTACACCTTTTCGATATAGTCTCCGGCCTCCTTGTATTCCTCCATCTCGATCAGAGAATAGACCACCTGCAGATGGTTAAGGAAGTCATGACGCTGTGCACGAAGTGCGCGGTTGAGGTCGTCCATCTGGTTTACCATATCGCCCAGGGCATCGGCTTCCTCGCTCTTGCGCCGTGCGGCGAGCGCTTCACGGATGTCTATGACTGCGCCCACAGTGACCAGGCCGGAAATGATAAATGTGATCAGGGCCTGGGAATGCCGGTGTTCCATATACAGCATCACAGCCAGTGTCCATACAGCTATGATCTGTACGGCATTGACGATCACTGCATAAAGTGCGCTGCGCCGCACATCGGGTCCGCGGCGTCCGACAGGGATTTTCATGGCCGTCCGACCTCCCTGCGCTTATCGACAATACGTATGTCAGCCAACGGCAGCACCGTACTGAGCATTTCCTGCGCAGCATTCGGATCATCGCACCAGCATTCGGCGGGGGCAAGCAGTGTGATGCCTTCATCGGGAAGGTTGATATATACCGGTACGCCGCCCGGCTGCTGCTGAAGCATTTGCTGGATCTCATACAGCTGTTCCCGGCGCATGCGCAGGTAAAGCTTGACAGGTGCGCGGCGTGCGCGCTCGGCATCAGTCAGCGGTTCGGGCTCCGGGAGCCCGGCATCGCCTGACTGCAGCGGCTCTGCACTGTCCACCAGCAGCTTGGTGTCCTCATCCTCACGCACGCTCAGGTGCCCGTGCAGGATCACAGCGGCATCCTCGGTCAGGATATGATGATAACGTTCCCATATGCGCGGGAAGACCAGGCATTCGATCTGCCCCGTCAGGTCCTCGAGTGTGATAAAGCCCATCAGGTCGCCCTTTTTGGTGGCCTTGGGGCGTGCGACGGCTACGATACCGCCCATGGTGACAGCGGTACCGTCGTCGTTCAGACCGCTGTCCGGGCGCTCTTTCAGTTCCTGCACCCAAGCAGTATTGCATTTGAGCTTTTCGAGCTGTGCGCGGTATTCGTCCAGCGGATGCCCGGAGACATACACGCCGGTCATTTCCTTTTCCATTTCCAGGAGCTGGCGGTGACTGTATTCACCTACAGCAGGGTATTCATCGGGAGCCATGATGGTAGCAGCGGGCTGGCCCAGATCGAACAGGCTGATCTGTCCGGCCACGTTCTGCTTGCGCTTGTCCGCATTGGCGTCCATGGCCTGCGCATACACGCTGACACACTGCAGGCGCGTGGCGCCCAATCCGTCAAAGCAGCCGGCAGTGATCAGGCTTTCCACACAGCGCTTGTTGACGGCTTCGCTGTCGATGCGCCGGCAGAAATCAAACACATCGTGATAGAGCCCGCCCGCTGTGCGCTCTGCCACAATGGCATCCACAGCGGCATTGCCCACGTTTTTAACTCCGCTCATGCCCATGCGCACACACTTTATGCCCTTGTCGTTGGTCTCAACCGTAAAGCGGCGCATTGAGTGGTTGATGCTGGGCGGGAGCACCGGAATATCCTTGGAGCGGCAGTACTGGATATAACCGGCGATCTTGGTAGAGTTGCCCACCACGCTGTTCATCATGGCGGCCATGAACTCGGCCGGGTAATAGTATTTCAGCCAGGCCGTCTCGACGGCGACTACGGCATAACAGGCGGCGTGCGCTTTGTTGAAAGCATAGCTGGCGAAAGCGGTCATTTCGTCAAAAATCTTTTCGGCGACCTCGGCGGGAACACCGTTCGCTATGGCTCCGGCTACGCCCTCCTCCGGTGAGCCATATACGAAGTTGCGGCGCTCCTTGGCCATGACGTCGTGCTTCTTCTTGGCCATGGCACGGCGCACCAGATCGCTGCGGCCATAGGAATAGCCTGCCAGATCGCGTACGATCTGCATGACCTGTTCCTGGTAGACCATACAGCCGTAGGTAACATCCAGGATCGGCTTGAGCAGCGGTGTCTCATAATGCACGCTGGAGAGGTCGCGTTTGCCGGCAATATAGCGGGGGATGGATTCCATGGGGCCCGGACGGTAAAGACTGATCGCGGCAATGACATCTTCAAAGGTCTCGGGCTGCATGTTGGTCAGGAAAGCGCGCATACCGCCGCCTTCAAGCTGGAACACGCCGTCGGTATCGCCCTGGGAGATCATGGCATATACGGCCGGATCATCCAGCGGAATCTCTTCCGGTTTCATATCGATCCCCTGCGAGCGCATGAGGTCAAGCGTGTCACGGATGACCGTCAGGGTGCGCAGGCCGAGAAAGTCCATTTTCAGCAGGCCCAGTTTCTCGATGATGCCCATGGGAAACTGGGTCGTGATCACATCATCATTCGTCTGGAGCGGTACGTAATGCACGGCAGGCTCACCGGTAATGAGAACGCCAGCAGCATGCGTGGAGGCGTGGCGCGGCATGCCTTCCAGCTTGAGCGAGATATCCAGGAGCCGGCGCACACGCGGGTCATTTTCGGCCTCGCCACGCAGTTCACTACTGACGGACAGCGCTTTTTCCAGCGTCATGCCCAGCTCGGTGGGGATCATCTTGGCAATGCGGTCTGTTTCATTATAGCTGTAGCCCATTACGCGGCCGACATCCCGGATCACACCACGCGCGGCCATGGTGCCGAAAGTAATGATCTGGCAGACATGATCCTGACCATACTTGCGTGCGACATAATTGATGACTTCCTGACGACGCTCATAGCAGAAGTCCATGTCGATATCAGGCATGCTGATGCGTTCGGGATTGAGGAAGCGCTCAAAGGTCAGGTTATAGCGGATGGGATCGAGCTGCGTGATGTTCAGGCAGTAAGCCACGATGCTCGCAGCGCCGCTGCCGCGGCCGGGACCGACCATGATGCCGTTGTCCTTGGCAAACTTGACGAAGTCCCAGACGATAAGGAAATAATCCACATAACCCATCTGCGCTATGACGCCCAGCTCATATTCCATGCGCTCATGCGCCACGGTATCGTCAGCGTCATAGCGCTCAGCCAGACCTTCTTCCACCAGGCGGCGAAGCATCTGCAATGCAGTCTCGCCTTCCGGCACGGGGAAATGCGGCAGATGTACGGTATGAAAATCAAAATCGACATGGCAGCGCATGGCGATCTCATGCGCGCGGTCAATAGCCTCCGGATATCCGGGGAAAACGGCACGCATTTCCGATTCGCTCTTCACATACAGCTCATCGCTGTCCATGCGCATGCGGTCGGTATCGTCAAGCGTTTTGCCGGTCTGGATGCACATCAGCACATCCTGCATCTCACTGTCTTCACGCGACAGGTAATGACAGTCGTTCGTAGCTACCAGGGGAATGCCTGTACGGCTGCTGAGCTCGGCGATGAGCGGTACGACGCGCTTCTCATCGGGGATGCCGTGATCCATGATCTCAAGGAAGAAGTTTCCCTTTCCGAACACGGCTTGCATGTCAAGCGCATACTTCTCGGCATCAGCGATCCTGCCGTCCAGGAGCAGCTTGCTCAGATCACCCGACAGGCAGGCCGTCAGGCAGATCAGACCTTCGTGATGCGCGCGCAGCAGGGCGTAATCAATGCGCGGACGGTAATAAAATCCGCGGACAAAGGCCTCACTGCACAGATACATCAGATTCTGGTATCCGGTCTGGTTCTCGCACAGCAGGATGAGATGGCTGCTTTCGCGGTTGGCATAGCTTTTGTCATTCATGTCCGCGCACAGGTACATCTCGCATCCGATCACCGGATGGATGCCGGCATCTCTGCAGGCGGTATAAAAATCGATCGCGCCGTAGAGCACACCGTGATCCGTCACGGCGCAGGCATCCATGCCCAGCGCCTTCAGGCGTTTGGGCAGTTCCCGGATGCGGCAGGCGCCGTCCAGAAGGCTGTATTCGGTGTGCAGATGCAGATGCGCGAAAGACATAGGTTAACCTCCGAATGTTGTCCTTTCATTATACGCGAAAGCAGGGCAGAAAGCAAATGGCCTGCAAGCGTCTTTTTACTTTTCATTTTGGTGCTTTTCATTTATAATACAGCGGGAGGGATGGTATGCGTTTTCTCAGCCTGTTGCTGGCACTGCTGATGGCTGCGCCGTCAGGCGCACTGCGGCTGACGGCAACGATCGGGGACAGCGAGCTCCTGTCGGACGGCGCCTTGTCTGCCCTGTCCGTATTGTCGGACGGCGCGAGACTGACGCTTTCCGCGGACGGCTTTGACCTGGACAAGAATGGCGAACTGCTGCTGCGCGCACGCGCGGATGACGAAGGCGGCGTGGTCGCCTGCGGTGATGCGGCGGCGCCTTTTGATGTCCCAGCGGCAGGTGAAACGGACGTCTGGACAGCCATGGAAGAGCTGGGCGTACTGCTGTCACCGTGGGAAAAACAGCGTGAGGAAACCGTGGACCTGCAGGAGGCCGGAAGCGCCCGGGAGACCTGTACGTATGCCCTGACGGGCGAGGAATGGGAAAGCGTATGGCCGCAGGTGACAGAGATCCTCTGCCGTGTGACACCTTCTGCCCGAATGCTCTCTGCAGCACAGATCAGCGGCAAGGGAACGTTCAAACGCTATCTTGCGAAAGACGGAACTGCGGTCGGCGGTTATTTCTATGCCGCTGAAATGACGGTCAATGACGTGAAACGCGAGGTGCGTCTCGAGTTCGGCCGTCAGGCGGGCAAGGGACTGTATGTCGCTTTCCGTTGCCCGAATGCGAAGAATACAAGCAATGTGCGGCTTGTCCTGCATGCCCAGGAGCATACAGGCGGCTGGACGCTGAACGGGGATCTGCGGGTTACGGGTCCTGAAAGTGCGCATTATACCGCAGAAGGACGGACCGACGGCAAACTGAAGCTTGGCTGGACAGCACCGTTTCTCGGAAAGGCGACAGCGTATACACTGACGCTCAAAAACGAAGAAAGCGGATCTGAGTTTTCCCTGCAGCGCGGTACGAAAACCCTGCTGACCGGCAAGGTTTGCATGGAAAAGGCGGACCTGCCGGAGATTGAACTGACAGCGAATACGGACGAATATGCCGCGGCAAAGGCATTGTCCGAACGTATAATTCCTTTGCTGATATCTGAACAGCCGGAAAATGGCATGCAGCTGATCCATTATCTGGCGATCGATCAATTGCTGAACGCCCAGGGGGTGGAGTGATGTTAAAGAGAATTATGAGCGTTGTGCTGTGCCTGCTGATGCTGGCGCTGCCGGCCTGCGCGGAGGATGTCAACACATCGAGCATTGCAGCCATCATGGCACGGCAGGTCAGCGGCAATTCCACGCTGCGAGTACAGCTGACGGCGGAATTGTCGGAACAGCCGGCAAGCTTTGCGGATGAATCACAATGGAAGACGCTGGCTTCGGCCCTGCCCGGATTGTCGCTGGAAGGCGCCTATGTATTCAGCCGCTCCGGTGAGACACTGGGCAATTCACAGCTTTCGCTGTACCTGAAGCGTGAAAAGGAAACGCTTTCAACAATGCATATGAACGGCCGCGGCGAGCAGTGGCAGGTATGGGGCGATGCATTGGATGATACGATACTTACTGCACCGCGTGACACGGAAATGCTGCTTCGCGAAAAATACCTGACACTGCCTTCCTGGGCTGGCGTACTTCTTCGAGATGCCGGGCTGATCGGCAGTCTGCTTGGTGACCGTACCTGGCCGGATCCGCTGCGCGGCGCACTGGAAGGTGCTTCCGATACGGAGTGGCAGGAAAGACTGACTGCCATGCTCCGGCCGCATGAAACGGCGCTTTCCGCATGGCTTCAGGCACATACGACGCTGAAGCTGGTGCGCGGTGCGGATGGTTCGATGGAGACTGTGGCTGAGACCAACGCTTCACTGAGCGAGTGTGCGCAGGAAGCGGCGGCCATGCTGCGGAGCATTTATGCCGACGGTGAACTGCTTGATCTTCTGCGCGAACGGCTTACGGAAGAAGAAGCGCTGTATCTGGAGCCGGGCATGATCCGGCTTTTCGAGCCCGTGCTGCTGGGCATCTCCGGCGAAGAAAAGCTGACAGTGATGCGACGTTACGGAACCGACGGTGAGTTGCGGGCAATGGAACTGTCCCTGCCACTGGCAGACGGCCGCGTGCTGAAGGCATCGCAGGTGCAGGGGAAGCTTGAGCTTTCTTACGGAAAAGAAGAGCCTGAGCTTTACCTGACGGCAGAAGGTGATGCCGGGAGCGGATGGCAGGGAGAATTCCTGTTCAAGAGCGGTGAAAAGACGCAGCAGGGCACTTATCAGCTGTTCGCATCCCTGGAACCGCAGACAATGGACCGCAGCGGAGAAACACCCGTGCGCCGGCAGAACGGTACGTTCACACTGCTGATTGAACCCGCTGAAGGACAGACCTTTACAGCACAGTCGCTGACCCTGACATTGACCGCACGCGCGGGCGAAGGCACGACGCAGCCTGCACGCTGGTATCTGGATGCCGCATGGCAGGAGAAAGGCGGCGCGTATGTTCGGGCATCGCTGAAACTCCGCACTGATGCGCCTGTGGCTCAGACGGAGGCACAGGGCACACCCGTATCGCTGGCAGAACTTTCCCGGGAGGCACGTGATGAGCTCATGCAGCGTGTCCTTGCGCATGTGGCCGGGCTGACCATGCCGCGAGCGGAGGATTGACGCGGTACGGCGGGCGTGCTATAATAACTCGCATGTTTATTCACGCTTATGCGTTGACAAGGAGGAAAACAAATGAAGAAGTTTTTAGCAATGCTGATGGCAGCGCTGATGGTGCTGTCCTGCACGACAGGCCTGGCAGAGACCACCGTTGCTCCGGCAAGGGAAGTGTATGCATATCTGGAACTGGACCGTGATTTCATTCAGAGCTATGTCGCTTCTATGGGTGAGAGCTACGGCAGCATCGCCGGGCTCGCGCTGGACGTGCTCGAGAAGACCGCTGTAGACGTTATCGCAGCCAATGGTTTCGCGACTGCCACCGTGCTCGCAGGCGATGACAACGTCGCGCTGTGCGATTTTTCCGTGGTAACGCTTGAAGACGGCGTTGCCGTGACCAGCAGCCTGTTCCCGCACTATGCACTGGCTATCAGCGCGGAACAGCTGGAACAGCTGGCTCAGCAGTACACCTCCAATCTCTCCCTGGGCGGCCAGCAGGTCTCCAAGGAAGAACTGGAACAGCTGGTGATGGGCCTTGCGGGCTCCGCGGAAGGCTATGCCACTGACCTGAGCGCCTACCTGAACACGCTGGGCGAAAAAGTCGTGGTTTCCGAAGACGGCACCCATATGTCCCTTACTCTGACCACGAACGAGGCGGCCGATATCATGGAAATCATCGCCAACCGCATGGCGGATGATGAGCCCGTGAAGAACTTCCTGAACATAGCGCTCGCCGATCAGGAGATGACTGCTGATCAGTTCGTTGAGCAGATGAAGGGTGCTGCTGCGCAGCTGCGTGCCGGCGAAGCTCAGCAGCTTGCCACGATCGATGTCTATAATGAAGAAGACGGCAGCACTTATGTCGAACTCGACCTGGCCGGCAAAGCGCTGGTGACCTTCAAGATGGGTACGAATGATAAGGGCGAGAACGAAGTGGAAATCTACATCGTGACCGCCAAGGAAGGCACCGAGGACTGGCAGAGCGTGTATGATGCCGTGCTGGCCGGTGAGGATACCGAGAATGCGGTAATCTATATCTCTGCAGATTACAGTGTTGACGAGAATGGCGAACAGGAGACCTTCGTGTTTATCGAAGCGAATACCCAGGGCCAGGACATCATCTTCAGCGCGCTGATGACGATCGATAATGCAGGTACTCCGGATGAGGAGATCTACCTGAACGCGGGCATCGACCTGGGCATTACTGGCGATGACGTTGCCGGAATCGTGGCGTACTGCTCCTATACCGATGAATACGAAGCGCCTTCCCTGGACGGCCTGACCCTGATCGATGTGATGAACGCCGATGACGAGACGATGACCGCTCTCCAGAACGACGTATACGTATATGGCCTCATGACCGTGCTGGGCAATCTGCAGATCGCGCTGCCCGAACAGGCTGCTATGATCACGCAGCTGATGGGCGGTGCCCCCGCTGTTGAAGATGTCCCCGGCGATGAGCCTGCCGGCGACGAAGGCTGGACCTGTGAGAACGGCCATGCCGGCAATACCGGCAACTTCTGCACCACTTGCGGAAGCCCCCGTCCCGAAGAGCCTGCCAAGCCTGCATTCTGCCCCAACTGCGGTGCTGCGCTGGGCGAGAATCCCGGCAACTTCTGCCCGAACTGCGGTGCGAAGCTGAACTGAAAAACAAATAGCAATTACAGAACCGGGCTGGAGATCAAACTCCAGCCCGGTTCGTTTAGTTGGAAAAATCAGAAACTCAGCTCTTCAGTTTTTTCGTCACTATCAAATCTACGTTGTTGCCGCGGATGTAAACTTTGATATCATCTGCTACACTGCGCAGTACAGAGCGTTCATAGCCATCCCATTCGGAACTGCTTTCGGGATGATAGTTCACATCGTGCATAACTTCCATCGGGACTTCATCCTCATGGGATACTTCTGACATCATGGCGCGTTCGAAACTGTCACGCAGCTTACCAAGGAAGGTAGTGGTAGCTTCATTCCTGCGGGAAGTGGAAGCAGAGATCAGCAGATAGCGCTTTTCCTGGTCCATGATTGTTTTGGTGGACAGGTGCATCTCGCAGCACTGGCCGTCGCTCTCAATCCAAAAAGTAGCCTTCATATCTCCGGCTACGCTGTGCGCCATGCTCAGCATTTCCTCGGCACAGAGCTGGAGACGGAGGGATTCTTTGCCGTCAAGCTCCATATATGTGGCAAACTTGTGGAATTCCTTTATTACATTGTCAAAACCGTTTCCCTGATTATCAATATAGATAACATTCGTTTTCATGATGCAGTCCTCCTTTTCAGCAATTCAGAGCATCATTCGATATTAAGGATATCGGAGAAACCGGTCACTTCAAACACTTCCCGGACGATTTCGCCGGCATTGGTCACTTTCATACCGCTGCGGCCGCTCATGGTCTTGTGCGCGGAGAGAAGTACACGTAATCCGGCAGAGGAGATATATTCCAACCCGCTCAGATCCAGGACCAGACTATCTACGCCGTCCAGAGAATTCTTCAGTTCCGCTTCAACTTCTGGCGAGGTTACAGTATCAAGCCGGCCTTGAAGAGCAAGAGTCAAAGCAGTCCCGTTCTGCTGTTTGCTGATGGTCATTATCATTTCCTCCTTTGGTTTGGGGTCATCATAATCATGCTTGTTTTTCAGTATTATACTATTAATCCTGCGGTTCGGCAATGATTGTTTTTGATAGAAAGACGGGCTTCAAACATAAGAAAGCCCCGGGAGTTTCTCCCGGGAGCCTTCATGCATTACAGCAGCATGTCTGCCAGCTTTTTCACCAGTGTATCCAGGGCATCTTCTTCACAGAGCTCGACGGCGCCTGCATCGACCGCGGCAGCAAGCTTCGGATCGATGGGGAGACGGCATACGGGAGAGATGCCATGTGCTTTTGCTATATCATCCGCGCGGCTTTCACCGAAAATGGCATGTACACTTCCGCAGTCCGGGCAGCGGAAGGAAGACATGTTCTCTACCAGTGCGAGTACGGGGATGTTCATCATAGAGGCCATGTTGACAGCCTTTTCCACGATCATACCGACCAGTTGCTGCGGGGTCGCGACCACGACCACGCCGTCCACGGGAAGGGATTGGAAAACCGTCAGCGGCACATCACCGGTTCCCGGAGGCATGTCGACGAACATGAAGTCCACATCACCCCAGGCGACATCGGTCCAGAACTGCTTGACAGCGCCGGCAATGACCGGACCGCGCCATACGACCGGGTCTGTCTCGTTTTCCAAAAGCAGATTCAGCGACATCACGCGGATGCCTGTTTTGCTTCTGGCGGGCAGGATGCCGATCTCGCTTGAGAGCGCCTGCTCATGAATGCCGAAAGCACGCGGAATGGAAGGACCGGTCATGTCAGCGTCCAGGATGGCGGTCTGGTAGCCCTGACGTGCCGTCAGTACTGCCAGCAGGCTGGTGACAAGGCTTTTGCCGACGCCGCCCTTGCCGGAAACGACGCCGATCACTTTCTTTACATGGGTATATTCATTGGGCTTTTCATGCAGATCCTGCGGAGCTGTGCGTGAAGCACAGGCACTGGAGCAGGTGGAACAATCGTGTGTACAGTTTTCGCTCATGTCGGTTTCCTCTTTTCTTGCCCTGAAGGGCGAAAACAGCATACCACGCTTTTGTGCGATACGCAAGGGAAAATGGCTGGACACGAATGCTTGAGGAAAGAGCGTTATTCTGGCGAAGCTGAGCAATGATACAGAGCGTTTTTCACTAATTGTTCATTTACAAACAATAATTAATATGATATTATTATCACATTGGATGTATATTATTCCATGGTTCGGGAGAGAGGAGTTTTTTCAATGCAGGATAATGAGCTGCGCGTGCTGTCGGTACAGGGCGTTCGGCGGTTACCATATTATCTCAAATTCCTGAAGGAGATGCAGGCAAAAGGAGCAGCTTTTGTTCCGGCTATCTCCATTGCAAATTCTCTGGGCATATATGAGGTCCAGGTGCGTAAGGACCTGGCTGCAGTATCCAGCAGTCCGGGAAAACCGCGCGTGGGTTTCAGCGTGGACGGACTGATCGCTGACATAGAGCATTTCCTGGGCTATGATAATGCCAATCTGGCTGCGCTGATCGGAGCCGGAAACCTGGGAAAAGCATTGCTGAGTTATGGCGGCTTTGCCGAATATGGCCTCGATATCGCTGCTGCCTTTGATACGGATCCCGCATTGGCAGGCCAGAGTATCCATGGCTGCACGGTCTATCCTATGGAGCGGCTTGCGGCAGTCTGCAGGGAAAAGAATATTCCCATCGGCATCATTACCACCCCAGCCGACAGGGCACAGGAAGCGTGCGACAAGCTGGTCGCGGCAGGCATAAAGGCCATCTGGAACT
Organism: Clostridia bacterium; assembly: GCA_017550305.1. GTDB lineage: Bacteria > Bacillota > Clostridia > Christensenellales > Aristaeellaceae > SFMI01. The sequence goes on along the minus strand of JAFZPO010000016.1, from coordinate 11,290 downwards.
TTGCACATGTGCGCCTGCATGTCCCTGAGGGCGTACTGATGCAGGAGGAAAATATGGCTGTATCCTTCGCCGTGCTCAGCAACAGCCTTGCACAGTCCCTGCGCGAGCAGGCGCTGCGCGACAGAAAGAAATAAATGATCCCAAGCGGCAGATGATTTTTGCCGCTTTTTGTTTGCAGGCGTATGCCGCAAACACTTAAAACCGGTCGGAAAACAAGCAGTAAACCAAAAAGATTGCAAAATATCGATATAAAAATACAGAAAAGTAATGCAATCTGAAACAGTATGTGATACAATAAGCAGGTACGTGTGTCTCTGCGGCACACGCCAACACGGAAGGAGGGGTTCCCCATCATGCCGGATTCCAAAGAGAAATTCGAACTGCTCAACCAGGTGATTGAAGAATTGAAGGACCAGCCGGGTGCGCTGATGCCCGTGATGCAGCGGGCGCAGAATATCTTCGGCTGTGTTTCCCTGGATGTGCAGAAAGTGATTGCCGAAAAGCTAGGTGTCACACTGAGCGAGGTATACGGCGTAGCTACTTTTTATTCCCAGTTCAAGCTCAAGCCTGCCGGCAAATATACCATCAGCGTATGCCTGGGCACCGCCTGCTATGTAAAGGGCTCGCAGAAGGTGCTTGACCGTCTGAGCGAGGAACTGAATATCCCCGTAGGCGATACCACGGATGACGGCTTGTTCACGCTGCAGGCGACCCGCTGCCTGGGCGCATGCGGTCTGGCACCGGTTATGACCGTGAACGACGAAGTTTACGGTTGCCTGACGCCGGACGACATTCCGGACATCCTGGCCAAGTACAGGGAATAAGCACCGCGCAGCGGGATTACTGAAGCGATATTTGGAGGAAAGAGCCAATGAAATCGATAGCCGAACTGGAAGCCATCCGCCGGCGTACGCTGCTGCGTATGAACCTGAACTGCGAGGATCCCAATGGGGATATCCGTGTGGTGGTAGGCATGGCCACCTGCGGAATCGCAGCCGGCGCGCGCCCCGTCATGCAGGGCTTTATCGAAGAGATCAACCGGCGCGGGCTCAGCCATGTGACGGTCAGCCAGACCGGATGCATCGGAATGTGCCGCTTGGAGCCCATGGTAGACGTTTATGTGCCCGGAAGCGGCAAGGTGACATACGTGCACATGACACCTGAAAAGGTTGCACGCGTGGTAGCCGAGCATATTGTCAACGGCCGTCCCGTGGCGGAGTTCACCATCGGCGCTGCCGAAGACAAGAAATCATCTGAAGGCTGAGGAGGTGCCCTATGGAAATCTATCGCGCACATGTGCTTTGCTGCGGCGGTACGGACTGTACGGCGTCCGGCTCGGCGCAGATCAAGGAACGCTTTGAACAGCTGATCAAGGAAAAAGGCTTGGAAAAGGAGATCAAGGTGATCTCCACCGGCTGCTTCGGATTATGTGAAGACGGTCCCATTGTCGTGGTCTATCCCGACGGCACCTGCTATTCGCATGTGAAACCCGAGGATGTCTCCGAGATCGTCGGTGAGCATCTGGTCAAGGGCCGTCCCGTACAGCGCCTGATCCGCGGCAACGAAAAGAACCAGGATGCTGCCGGGAAGACGCTGGAGGACAATGAGTTTTACCGGCATCAGAAGCGCATCGCTTTGCGCAACTGCGGCATAATCGATCCTGAGAACATTGATGAATATCTGGCGCTGGACGGGTATAAGGCACTCGAGAAAGCGCTTACCAAGATGACCCGCGAAGAGGTCATTGATGAGGTCCTCCGTTCCGGCCTGCGCGGGCGCGGCGGCGGCGGTTTCCCGACCGGCCTCAAATGGAAGTTCACCTACAACTCCCAGGCGGATCAGAAGTACGTTGCCTGTAACGCCGACGAAGGCGATCCGGGTGCGTTCATGGACCGTAGCGTGCTGGAAGGCGATCCGCACAGCGTGCTGGAAGCCATGGCCATTGCAGGTTATGCGATCGGAGCGAGCGAAGGTTATATCTACGTTCGCGCGGAATACCCCATTGCCGTAAAGCGCCTGGAGATTGCTATCGGACAGGCACATGAATACGGACTGCTTGGCAAAAACATCCTGGGCAGCGGTTTTGATTTTGATATCAAGATCCGCCTGGGCGCCGGTGCTTTTGTCTGCGGTGAGGAAACAGCGCTGATGCGTTCCATCGAAGGCAAGCGCGGCGAGCCTATTCCGCGTCCGCCCTTCCCGGCAGTCAAGGGCCTGTTCGCCAAACCCACGATGCTGAACAACGTGGAGACCTATGCGAACGTTCCGCAGATCATCCTGAAGGGTGCTGACTGGTTTGCTGCCATGGGCACGGAACGCAGCAAGGGGACCAAGGTGTTCGCACTGGGCGGCAAGATCAATAATACCGGCCTGGTGGAAGTACCCATGGGCACGCCGCTGCGCACGATCGTGTATGATATCGGCGGCGGTATTCCCAACGGCAAGAAGTTCAAGGCTGTCCAGACCGGCGGCCCCTCGGGCGGCTGTCTGCCGGCAGAACTACTGGATACCCCGGTCGATTATGACAACCTCGTCGAAGCGGGCTCCATGATGGGCTCGGGCGGCATGATCATCATGGATGAAGACAACTGCATGGTGGATATTGCCCGTTTCTTCCTGGAGTTTACCGTGGATGAAAGCTGCGGCAAGTGCACTCCGTGCCGTGTAGGAACGCGCAGGATGCTGGAGATCCTCAACCGTATCGTTGAGGGCAAAGGCACCCTGGAAGACCTGGACAAACTGGAAGAGCTGGCTGCGGGCATCAAGTCGACGGCTTTGTGCGGCCTGGGCCAGAGCGCTCCCAATCCCGTGCTTTCCACGCTCAAGTACTTCCGGAATGAATATGTCGCGCATATTGTGGACCATGTCTGCCCCGCACATCACTGCCGTGCATTGCTGCAGTATGTCATCGAGGCTTCCAAGTGCCGCGGATGTACAGCCTGTACCAAGGTCTGCCCGGCTGGTGCTATCGAGGGCGAAGTGCGCAAGCCGCATTACATCGATCCTGCCAAGTGCCTCAAGTGCGGTGCCTGTATGGAGACGTGCCATTTCAACGCGATCCTGCGCAAGTAAGAGGAGGACGGCTGTACCATGGAAAATATGATCAATCTGACGATCGACGGCGTGCAGGTGTCTGTTCCCGCCGGCAGTACGGTGCTGGATGCTGCACGCAAGGCCAATGTGCATATCCCTACCCTGTGCTACCTCAAAGACGTAAACGAGATCGGCGCTTGCCGCGTATGCGTGGTGGATGTCGGCGGCCGCGCATTGCAGGCAGCCTGCGTATATCCTGTAAGTGAGGGCATGGTGGTAAAGACAAATACTCCCGCTGTGCGCCGTGCGCGCAGGATGGTGGTCGAGCTGCTGCTGAGCATTCATGACCGCAAGTGCCTTTCCTGCCCGCGCAGCAACAACTGCGAACTGCAGGATCTGTGCCGCGACCTGGGTATTGACGATGATAACCGCTTTGCCGGCGAAGTCATTGCGCATTCGGTGGATGACGCTTCCCCGTGCGTGGTCCGCGATAACAACAAGTGCGTACTGTGCCGCCGCTGTGTGGCAGCCTGCCATAACCAGCAGAATGTCGGCGTGATCGGCGCGGTCAAGCGTGGCTTCGGTACCAGTATCGAGAGCCCCTGGGGCCTGCAGCTGGCCCAGACCGGCTGCGTAGGCTGCGGACAGTGCATCGTGGCCTGCCCTGTAGGCGCACTGCGCGAGAAGGACAGCATCAGGGCTGTTGACCGGCTGCTGGAGAGCGGAAAGCATGTATTCGTGCAGCCTGCGCCTGCGGTACGCGCTGCACTGGGTGAAGAATTCGGCCTGCCTGTGGGTACGCCGGTCACCGGAAAGATGGTAGCGGCGCTTCGCCGCCTGGGCTTTGAGAAAGTATTCGATACCGACTTCGGTGCCGATCTGACCATCCTCGAGGAAGCGACGGAGCTGGTGCAGCGCATCCAGAACAAAGGCGTGCTGCCCATGATTACTTCCTGTTCGCCCGGCTGGGTCAAGTATTGCGAGACCTACAATTCCGACTTTATTCCCAACCTGTCCAGCTGCAAGAGCCCGCATGAGATGCTGGGCGCCGTGATCAAGAGCTATTATGCTGAAAAGGCCGGGATTGATCCCAGCCAGATGGCTGTCGTTTCCGTTATGCCGTGTACGGCTAAAAAGTACGAAGCCCGCCGTCCGGAGCTGAGCAATAACGGGCTGCCCGATGTGGACGAGGTGATCACGACCCGTGAACTGGCGCGCATGATCCGTTCTGCCGGTATTGACTTTGCGAGCCTTCCCGACGAGGACTTTGACCGCGTGCTCGGTGAAAGCACGGGCGGTGCCGTGATCTTCGGCGCTACCGGCGGCGTGATGGAGGCCGCTCTGCGCTATGCCTATGAAGCGATCACGGGGCAGGAGCTTAAGCAGGTAGAATTCCATGAGGTGCGCGGCCTGAAGGGCGTGAAGGAAGCCGTGATCGATCTTGGAAGCCTGAAGCTGAACGTGGCTGTAGCGCACGGTACGGCCAATGCGCAGAAACTTCTGGACAGCGTGCGCAGCGGTGAAAAACATTATGAATTCATCGAGATCATGTGCTGCCCCGGCGGCTGCGTGACCGGCGGCGGCCAGCCGATCGTCAAGAGCAGCAAGCGTGCAGAGATCAATGTGTCGGCAGCACGCGCCAAAGCACTGTATTCCGAGGATGAGGGAAAACCGCGCCGCAAGAGCCAGGAGAACGAGGAACTGAAGGTGCTGTACAGTGAGTATCTGGGCGAGATCGGCGGTCATCGCGCGCATCATTTGCTGCATACGACCTATACCGCCCGTGACCCGTACGAGCAGATCAAATAATCACGCCGTTCCAGGCAAAACTGCAGAATCCGGACCTTTGGCGCAGCATTGTGCCAAAGGTCATTTTTCACTTGAAAATACAGGGCTTATTGAAGAAAAATGCTTGTCAGTACTTGTAAAATCCGCTATAATAAATTGGTTATAGATGTGGAAGGAGGATGCGGTATGGCGGCAAGGAACGCGAAGCGCTGGGTACGCAGATTGTTATATGCGCTGGCGCCGTGTCTACTCCTTTGCTTTATGTACTGTGTCTGGGGGCCGATGGAGGTTTTCGTCGGCAACGCTGCAAATTTCCGCTTCCAATATCAAGATGCTTTCTGGCCGCTCCTGCAGATCATGTGCGTCGCAGCGGTAGTTCTGACGCTCATTGTTTCATTGTTCCGCCGCCGTGCATACAGAATCGCGCTGGCCCTTGTATTCATGCTGGCGTTATGCAGCTATATCCAGAACAACTTCCTTAACCTGGACCTGGGCCTGCTGGAAGGTGAAGGGGTAGACTGGCAGGAGTATACCACGCACGGATGGATCAATCTGGCTGTATGGCTCGTTCTTCTGGCCGGCGGCATAGCGCTTTTGCTGAAACTGCGTGCGCGTACTGCACGGCGGCTGATCGCTTTGGTCAGTGTCGTGTTGCTGCTTGTACAGGGGGTCACCTTTGGTGTCGTGACCTATCAGCATATGACAAGTGATGCGAGCCGCTCACAGGGAGAGCCAAGCTATGTGCTCAGCGGTGTGGAACAGTTCAATGTTTCCACCGAAGGTAATGTGATCGTTTTTCTACTGGACTATTTCAGCAATGACTATGTGGATGCTGCTGAAAAAGCATATCCCGGTCTGCTGGAGCCTTTCCATGATTTCACATATTATGACAACTGCGATTCGACATATATTGGGACTTTCCCTTCGGTCGTGCATCTTCTGACGGGCAATCCTTTTGATAATACGATCCCCATCGATACATGGTTTGAGCAGTCCTGGAACGGTGCTGATTCGGAGTACTTCTTCAATACACTGCGGGAGAACGGGTATAAATTCAATTTCTTCGATTCTTCCAACACATATTTCGGACTGCAGTATGCCGGGGACAAAGTCAGTAATGTGCACCTAACATACAATGACCGCTATACCGTATATACGCCTAATCTTGTGAAGCGTCTGCTGCGCTTGTCACTGTACCGCTATTTCCCGCATGTGCTTAAGCAGTATTTCTATCAGCCGACTAATGTGTTCAACGAAATGGTGAACATGTATACCGACGGTGCGGTGATCTGCCACAACAGCATTTCTTTCTATAATCTGCTCAAACAGAAACATCTTACACCTGTAAGCAATGATGGCAAGTATTTCATTATCCAGTTCCTGCGTGCTACACATCCGCCTTATCAGGTGAACGATGTACCCGAATGGGATGAAAGCGCTACGCTTGAGCAGTGCGCTGCCGGATATCTCAAAATGGTGGCAGCCTATCTGGATGAACTGAAAGCACAGGGACTGTACGACAACAGCACGATTATCATCACTTCCGATCACGGTGACAAGGAAAACAGTATGCAGATACTGTACTTTATCAAGGAAGCCGGTGTCACCCGTGAGAAAATGGCGGTGTCTTCCGCACCGATCACGCATATTGAGTTCCAGGGGACGATCCTCAAGAGCATCGGCGCGGATACGAACGGCCGTACAACGATTTATGATTTTGCGGATGGCGAAAAGCGCGTACGTACAGTGATGCGCAATTATATCGATACATCTTATCCGTATGTCCCGAAATATCACAGTACCGCGCAGGGAACGCATACTGTGATGTATGTATACAGTTATCAGGGAGACCGCAAAGCACTGCGTAAGCAGGTACGTCGCGGGCCCACCGAAATACTGCCGCTGACCGAAAGCTTTAACTGATAAGGGAGAGGAATCAATGAAAAAGCTGCTGTGCGTCTTTCTGGCGCTGATGCTGCTGACTTCCGCGGCACTGGCGGAAGGACACCTGATCACTGGCACCCTGACGGGCGAAGAAGGGGAAAGTGAACTGACCATCCGGTGGGGTACGGATGGCTTTACGCTTGAGCGGGAGAACCGTGTGCTGGCAGGACGCTGGCAGGCGGACGGCGGACTGCTGCTGGCTCTGTCAGAAGAGATGAGCGTTCTGCTGCCGGCACTTCCGAAAGTGGACGGCTTTTCTGAGAAACTGACGGCGCTGCTGCAGGACGCGCCGGTGTATGAAAGTGCACGCCATTCCTCTCTGTATATCTATGCCCAGCAGGTAGAACTCTCTGCAGATGCTGTCTGTGCGTTCGGGCTGTCGCTACTGGACAGTATTCCGGATGCTGCTATGCTGGCGCCGCTGCGCCAGCTGCTGGAGCAGGGCGGCGGCAGTGAGCCCTGGGCAACCGTTACCCGCTACCTTCCTGACCAGCGTCAGTATCCGAATAATCAGCTGCTGATGTTCAGCCTGTTTGCACCGGGACTGCCTTATATCTGGCTGGAGCTGCGTATGGATGAATACGGCATTAACTTCCGTCTGGCAACCACACAGGAAACAGTAACCGACTGGGATGAGACTATCCTGGCGTTGGAAGACAGTAACGGCGAAAACGGTCTGCTGATAAAAGGCTTTACGCTAGAAATGGCGGACGATGAAGAGAATAATGTATATGTAGAAGCCGAACTTCTTGCAAAAGGTATGGCTCTGCATTTTGAGACGGATATATATATCTCTTTGGATGGCGCATATGATTGGTATGCAGATGGTGTGCTGACGGACGAGCGAACGGATACGGAGCTGTACACGCTGAGTCTGGAAAGCGAACTTGTGGATGAGATAATATTGCCGGAGATCACAGGTTCACAGGTAATTGACCTGACCGACGGAATAGACGAGACAGAGCAAAGTTTGCTGACTAATCTTTTTTGAAACAAAAAGGGGCATGTGCCTCTTTTTTTGATCGGAGGAGAAAATGAAACTGTTTGATATTATAGGGCCTGTTATGATCGGACCATCCTCCTCACATACGGCAGGGGCTGCACGTATCGGACGTATTACCCGACAGTTGCTGGGAGAAGAAGTACGGCATGCGGTCATTTCTTTTCATGGCTCTTTTGCCAAGACATATGCCGGGCATGGTGCCGACCGTGCTGTAATCGGCGGATTGCTGGATCTGCATGTGGATGATGCACGTCTGCGCACCAGCAAAAAACTGGCTGCTGCGCGCGGTATGACGTATGAGATCGCTACTGTCCAACTGCGGGAGGCGCACCCGAATACTGTTATCGTGGAAGCCACCGGCGTCAGCGGGAAACAGATCAAGGTCGAAGCAGCTTCGGTAGGCGGCGGCAGTGTACGTGTACAGTACCTGAATGGTATGGAAGTCGGTTTTTCCGGTGATCGTACAACACTGGTGATTCAGCATCGTGATGTGCCTGGGGCCATAGCAAAGGTCAGCCGCCTGCTGGCAGCGTCTAAGACGAATATTGCGACGATGCGAGTATTCCGCGAGGAGGCGGGTGGCCGTGCCGTAATGGCTCTCGAGCTGGACAGTGTGCCTGAGGCCGCGCATATAGAAGCATTACGCAATATCCCGGGTTTTGACAGTGTGACACTGCTCCGCGGTGTATAACGGAGGAAGAGTATGGAACGGTCTGTAGAAAAGCTGCTGACACGCGCACAGGGCCAGGGGATTGCTGCCGCCATGCGGGACTGGCAGCTGCGTCATGATGATACGGCCCAAAGCATTGCAGACCTTGACGCGCGTATGTCAGAAGCGCTTCAGGTCATGCGTGAATCGGTGGAAAAGGGCTTGGACCCTGAACTGCATTCAGTCAGCCGTCTGACGGGCGGTAATGCATATAAGCTGATGAAAGCAATGGAGGACGGTGCTACTGCCGGAGGTCCTCTGCTGGGACGTATCTGCGCCCGTGCGCTCGCAGTTGCAGAATGCAATGCTGCCATGGGCCGTATTGTAGCCGCGCCGACAGCAGGCGCATGCGGTATTCTGCCTGCGGCCCTGCTGACCCTGCAGGAAGAATACAAACTAAGGGATGAAAAACTGATTGATGCATTGTATGTAGCCGGCGCGTTCGGACTGATCATAGCCAACCGTGCAAGCATTTCCGGTGCAGAGGGCGGTTGTCAGGCGGAATGCGGTACTGCGGCAGCAATGACCGCGGCAGCAATCGTGTTCTTGCGCGGAGGCACACCGCAGCAATCCGCTGATGCCTGTTCTTTTGCCTTGATGAACCTGATGGGCCTGGTGTGTGATCCTGTGCGCGGTTTGGTAGAAGTTCCCTGCGTATTCCGCAATGTTGGGGCAGTTTCTGTTGCATTATCGGCAGCTGATATGGCATTGGCAGGAATTGCCTGTCCATTGCCATGCGATGAGGTGATTGATGCCATGCGTCAGGTAGGAGACGCATTACCGGCGGCTCTGCGGGAGACGGGAGAAGGCGGCTGTGCCGCTTGCCCTTCGGCATGCGGCAGGAAAAAGGATTAACGTGACAGGGATGGGATCCTGCTTAATTAAACTAGTGCCTGTAAAGGCACTTTTTGTTTGTGCGCATACGCCCGGACAGAAAAAAACCCAGCTTTCCTTTTCAGGAGAGCGGGGACGATTTGATCTGTAAGACACCTCAGCACTGTAGGACACCTGACGGTACGGACTGGCCTGCTGGAGTATCTCTGCTCTGCTAGATATCCTATTCAGGACATGTCATTCTTTTTTCAGCCCGTACAAATCAAATATGTACCTTTCGCTTCCGGCTTCCAGCTGGTCGATGGCATCCTGCACGCACCGCGCGTACGCTTCGGCGCCTTTAAGATTCGGATGCAACGATCCCGAATTTACAATTGCCTTGGAATCCAGGTCCTGTTTTCCTGCCAGCAGCATGATAGGGTGGATATACGGGTCTTCCGAATACGCGCCGTGGCCTTCAAAGACATTATTGACACCCACGTAGCAGATATTCATGCCTTCGGACCTGCACTCGTCCACAAGGTTGATTAGTTCAATACAGTAAAAGAAAGTGGCCTCGTTCAGGATCATGGCGCTGTCTTTTGAGAAAACGCCGTCCGCCGTATCATCGATCAGAGGGCAAGGATATCCGACGACCAAGATACAGGCCTGCTCTCCCGCACGTGAAGCAATGTCATGGAGAGCACGCTTGATCGCGTTGCGGACATTACCGGTTTCATACTGCTGCTCCATAAAAGACAGCCCCTTGCCGATGTTCGTCTCACCGGGCAGAGCCTTTGTCTGCCCGAACACGGACATCGTTATGATACCCCTGAAATCTACGTCATTCCCGCCGATCATAATCACCACATAATCCGCTTTCAGGCCTCTTTCATCCAGTTTGTCGAATACGGCCAGCTGCGGTTCGAGCATCGCCGTTCCGGAGACTCCATCCCGGTTATAGACCTTTTCAAGCTCCGCAGTCCTGCCGTTATTTATTTCCGCCTCCGTCAGCAGAAACAGCTGGTCCGTCTTGGCGCCGGACGCTGCGACAAGGAAATAGTTTTCATTCCGATGTTCCGCCAGAACACCCTCCACGCCCGGGAGCCTCAGCATTCCAGGCCACGCCGATTCGGAGCGGTGTGCCAACCAGTCTGGGTTTTTACACTTTTCCGCTATAGGTGCATCCTGTCCGTAATAGGGTTCGATACCTTCGCCTGCGATGTATGAATCGCCAAGGGCGACCAGTACCCTTCCTCTTTCTTCTGCCTCTGAGCAGGCTCTGGAGCATGCCAGAAAAATGAAAGCGAGTAAAAGGAGGATACAGGTCTTTTTCATGTCCGGTCACCGTTCCTTTCTGTTGTATGCTTCGGTCTTCGTGGATGCCCCTGCCGGAGGATTGTTCCGGGATAAAAGACAGGGCTGGCCTGCGTGCAGGTCAGCCCTTTGAATCGTTGAATTACAGCTCGTCGAAGTACTTGATGGTGCGGACCATCTGGCAAGAGTAGCTATTCTCGTTGTCGTACCAGGACACGACTTGCACCTGGGCGGTGTCATCGTCGATAAACCGTTGCTGCGCAACGGTTTTCGGGGAGCCGCTGCCCGTTTTTGCGTAGGCTTGTTCACTTGTCAAAATAACGATATTGCCTATTGTACCTTCGACCAACCAGCCTATTGGACTATGCCGGAAGTGTATCATACCATTTTGGACCCGTCAAGCTATAAAGAAAGATCGTAAACGAAATGCCCGTAAAATTGAAAACACGATTTCATTTTTCCTATGACAAGCAAAAAACCTGCCGTCCGATGAAGAGCGGTGGGGATAGGCTTATAAACAAGAATTTTTTAATCTCCATTCCAATTATATCGAATTGTGCTATAAACACCAAAGGCATTCGGTGCCTGAACAGTAACGCCTTTATCATCCCAGTCAAATGTAGCGCCATCAGGATAGTTAAGCTGTGTTTTTATGTATGCTTCCGCATTCATTTGACGTTGAT
>JAFZPO010000089.1 GCA_017550305.1 Clostridia bacterium | reverse complement strand
GGCGTCGAGCCAGTAGGTGACATCCTGCACGCCCCAGTTCAGGAGCATCTGGCCCTCGGGGCCGTTGCACCAGTCAAGGAACTTGACGACCTTGGGCAGGTCTTCCTCCGATACGGCCTTGGTGACCACCACTTCGCCCGCGAAACCGGGATTCTGGGGCCAGATGGTGATGGTTCCGTCCGCCTTCTTGAGGCCGGGAATCATCTCGAAGATCTGCTCCGTGACGCCCTCGTTGGCCTCAAACCATTCCTGCTGGCGATAGGTGTTGTCCAGGCAGTCAAAGCGCATGAAGGCCTTGCCGGTGCGCTCGATGTTGTCCCAGTTGGTGGAGTCGATGGTGACGAAGTCGGGGTCGATGCCGCCGATCTCATAGAGGTGGCGCAGCCAGTTGAGGCCCTCCAGGTAAGCGGGATCCTCATGGGCGGGATAGATATCGCCGCTCTCGTTGACGCCCCACACGTTGGGTGCGCCGTAAGCGCAGGTGATGATGTTGATGGTGCCGGCAGTGTAGGAAACCATGTTCAGGGCGTAGGTGTCATCGCTGTAGCCGGCGAGCGCTTCCGCCAGCGCAGTCAGCTCTTCGATGGTCTCGGGCTCCTTTTCGATGCCCACAGCCTTCGCGATGTCGGAACGGTAGTAGATGCCGGCGCGGGGATACGCGCGGCTGCGGTAAATGCCATAGATATGGCCGTCCACAGAGACGTTGTTGTAGACACCCTCAGCGCCTGCCGCGAGGTAGGGATAGTTCTCGGCGTCCTTGACGTATTCCGTCAGGTCCCAGAAGGCCCCGGCGCGCGCGGAGTTGATGATGGTGGTGCCGCGGGCATCCGTCAGGGAGATGACCATCGGCTGCTTATTGCTGGGATCCGCCAGGGTCGTGTTGATGGTGGTGCCATACTCCGAGTTGGCGGCAAAGGTGATATCCAGCCGGACACCCGTCGCGGCTTCGATGGCGTCCAGCACCGGGTTGTTCTCGGTCTCGAAGTCCTCGGTGGGGTAGAAATCCGGCAGGAGCACGGTCAGCACGAAGGGCTCTTCCGCGGCGGCGAAGCTCATCACGGAGAGGAGCATGGCCAGGGCCAGGAACAGGGAGACAAGTTTCTTCATGGATGGTTCCTCCTTACTCATATTGTTCAGCGGTGATCCCTCACCGCCAAAAACCGATGTCAGCCTTTCAGAGCGCCTACCATGACGCCCTTGACGAAATATTTCTGCAGGAAGGGATACACACACATGATCGGCACCGTGGAGACCACGATGACCGCCATCTTGACGGACTGCTCCGGCGGCTGCACAAAGTTGGGATCCAGCGCATTGAGGTCGCCGGCCGAGGCGTTGGCCAGAATGATGATCTCGCGCAGGAGCACCTGCAGCGGCCATTTCTCGCGCGCCTGCGGCATGTAGATCATGGCGCCGAAGTACGCGTTCCAGTGGCCGACAGCATAGAAGAGGCCGAAAGTAGCCAGCACGGGCAGCGACAGAGGCAGGACAATCCGCACCAGTGTGCCTACGTCCGTACAGCCGTCCAGTTGCGCCGATTCCTCCAGTTCGGCCGGAATGCCCTGGAAGAAGTTCTTCACGATCATCATGTTGTACGCCGAGATCGCACCGGGCAGCAGAACCGACAGATAGGAGTTCTTGAAGCCCAGGATGTTGGCGATGACGATATAGCTCGGGATCATGCCGCCGGAAAAGAACATCGAGAAGATCACCATGTTGAGGAAGAAATTGCGCCCACGCAGGCGGCGCTTGGAAAGCGCGTAGGCCATGGTGACGGTGAAGAACAGATTGATGAGGGTGCCCACCACGGTGATGAACACCGAGTTCCCGAAGGCCTGCATGATCTTGTTGGTGGAGAAGATGAAGGTGTAAGCGTCCGTCGTCACGTCGCGGGGAATGATGAACATGGGGCGCGTAGCCAGTTCATACTCCGTGACAAACGACGCGCCGATAATATAGATGAAAGGCAGGATGGTGGTGAAGGCGACCAGGGAGACGATCACGTAATTGAAGATATCGAAAACACGACTGGCGGCGGTGGCATTGGCGCCTACCGGACCGCTGGACTGCTTCATGGCGGAGATATCCACGGCTTCTTTCTTCTGCGTCATGGCTGAACCTCCTCCCTCAGTACAGTCCAGGCTCGCCCAGGGCATGAGCGATCTTGTTGGAGGAAACCACCAGGATGACGCTGATCACCGACTTCATCAGGCCGACCGCCGAAGCGTAGCTGTACTGTCCGTTGGCAATGCCCTGCTGATAGACGAACACGTCCAGCGTCTGGGACGCGCTGCGGTTCAACGCGTTGGCCATCAGAATCAGGTGGTCGTAGCCCGTGTCCAGCACGGAGCCCATGCGCAGGATCAGCATCAGCACGATCGTGGAGCGGATAGCCGGAAGCGTGATATGCCACAGACGGTGCAGGCGGTTGGCGCCGTCCACCATGGCGGCCTCATAAAGCTCGGTATCCACGTTGGTCAGGGCGGCCAGGAAGATGATGGTGCCCCAGCCGGTCTCCTTCCAGACGGTCTGTCCGATGATCATCCAGCGGAAGACGGCGGGATCGGAAAGGTACTTGATGGGATGCCCCAGCAGCTGTTCCGTCAGTTTATAGATGATACCGGACGTGCCGAAGATCACAAAGGTGATCGACACCACAATCACGATGGAGATGAAGTGCGGCACGTAGAGGAGTGTCTGCAGCGTCTTCTTGTAGCGCAGGGATGACATCTCGTTGAGCAGGAGCGCGAGGATGATCGGCGCCGGGAAGTAGAAGACGATGTTCATCAGGGAAAGAATCAGCGTATTGCTCAGGTAGTGCTTCCAGGTCGGAGTGCGGAAGAAATAGGAAAACCACTTGAGCCCCACCCATTCGCTGTGAAGCACGCCGGAGAAGGGCACGTAGTTTTCAAAAGCGATCACAAGGCCCCACATCGGCAGGTACTTGAACATGATAAAGTACACCAGGCCGGGGAGGAGCAGAAGATACAGCCATTTATCGCGCCGGATATCGGCGCCCAGGCGGCGCCAGTATTCCTTTCCCGTGCCATGGACCGCTACAGGCCCGGCCGTTTTTGCGCTCACGGGTTCATCTCCTCTCTGTCGTCCCATCCGCACGGGCACAGCGCCCTGCCGCTTACTCGCGGATCATCAGCTCGGTCAGCATCAGGAAGGTCAAGCCCTGGCCGTAGGCTGTCGGCGTCACGATGATATCCTTGTAATGCTGCAGGCTGTGCCCCATGCCCGTGCCGCCGGATACACCCTGAACCGCGCCGGTCTCGTCAATC
>JAFZPO010000088.1 GCA_017550305.1 Clostridia bacterium | reverse complement strand
GCGTCAGTACCTTACCCTTCAGGCGAAGCACCGCGTCCGTGCCCTTGCTCGCAATGTTGATCTTCTCGGGACGGAAGCCGACCTTCTCATCGCCCAGCTTCAGCACGTTCATGGGCGGCGTGCCGATGAACTGCGCTGTGAACACGTTGTTCGGGTCGCGGTAGATGACTTCGGGCGATGCTTCCTGCATGATCTCGCCCTTGTCCATCAGCACGATCTGGTCCGCCATAGCCATGGCCTCGACCTGGTCATGCGTTACATAGATGAACGTCGTCTGCATGCGGTTGTGCATCTCGATCAGCTCGGTACGCATCGCTACACGCAGTTTCGCGTCCAGGTTGCTCAGCGGTTCGTCCATCAGGAAGACCTTCGGCTTCTTGACCATTGCGCGCGCCAGGGCGATACGCTGGCGCTGGCCGCCGGACAGGGTGCCCGGCTTGCGGTCCAGGTATTCCGTCAGGCCTACGACATCCGCATATTCCTTGATCAGACGTTCGCGCTCAGCCTTGGGCACCTTGCGGTTCTTCAGGCCGAACTCGATATTCTCTTTTACAGACATGGTCGGATAGATCGCGTAGTTCTGGAACACCATCGCGATATCGCGCTTCGCGGGATCCAGGTCCGTGATGTCCTTTCCGTCCATGTAGATATGACCGCTGGTGGCGGGCCCGATACCGGCGATCATGCGCAGCAGCGTCGTCTTGCCGCAGCCGGACGCACCGACCAGTACGGTGAATTTGCCATCCTGTATGGTCAGGTCAAGGTCTTCGATGACCTTGTTGGTTCCAAAGAATTTCGATACCTTCTCAAAACGAATCTCAGCCACAGCTGTTTCCCCCTGATCGTATAGTTTTAGCAGGTAGTGTGATGAATGAACGGGACGGGGAGACCCTTTCGGGCCTCCCCGCAAAAAGTGACTATAAAGATTAGTTGGCCAGCAGGTGAGCGTTGTTCTCCTTGATCATCTGCACAGCCTGTTCAGGAGTCAGGGAGCCTTCCTGCACCATCAGGGAGCAGGCTTCCTGCCAGTTGACGATGAACTCCTGCAGAGCGGTGAAAGCGGGATACTCCTGGCAGACGCCATGATCCAGCATCTGATCGAAGGGGACCTTGTAGGTGGGGTTGGCAGCCCAGAACTCGATCATCTTATCGTAGTTCGCAACAGACTTGGTGATGGGCAGATAGCCGGTAGCCATCGAGTTCTCATACACCTCGTTATCGCTCATCAGGAACTGCAGCAGCTCCCAAGCAGCCGCCAGGGTCTTCTCATCATTGCCTTCACCGATCATGACCAGCTGGCCGCCGCCGATTTCAACGGCCTTGTTGTTCAGGTCATAGGTGGGGAATGCGGCGACGCCAGCTTCGAGGCCAGCTTCACCCATGTACTTGAGGATGTTCTTCATGGAGCCGGAGGACTGCAGAACACCGAACAGCTTGCCCTGATACATCATCTCAGTAGCGATGCTGCTGGCGTTGGTGCTGTCGAACGGGCGGCACCAGCCGGCCTGGACCCAATCATACCAGTCGGTCATGATCTTCAGCATGGAGGAACCATCCAGGGCGGGGGAGGTGCGGTTCTCAAGGTCGCCCTCAACGCTCAGCATGGGCTCGCCCAGCTGCCACAGCCATGCGGCATTATAGTAACCAGTATCGTTGTAGATTTCGAGGCCGTATACTTCGACTTCACCAGCATCATTGACCTTGTAAACCTTGCTGCAGGCAGCAACCAGGTCTTCAATGGTCGGCTCAGCGGGGATCACGATGCCCAGCTCGTCAGCCATGGTCTTGTTGTAGTAGAAGCACGGGGTGGAACGGATGTAGGGCAGGGAGTAGAGATGACCATCGGTGTTGCCGGCGATCTCCAGGAAGGCGTCCAGCAGGTTGTTGACGTCAAAGCCGGAGGCTTCAGCATAGGGAGCCATGTCGGCCAGCAGACCGTCATCGATCATCTGGCTGACATAGGTGTTGCCGATGACGCTGATAGCAGGCTGTTCACCGGCCTGGGTGGCCAGCTGGGTCTGAGCGTAAATCTCAGGATAGCCGCCGATGTAGGTAGCTTCGGCAACGATGCCCTTTTCAGCACCGATGGTGGTGTTGAAGCGCTCCATAGCAGCGTTCAGAGCATCCTGGTTAGCGCCGGAAGCACGGTTGTGCCAGTATTTTACCACGATGGGCTCATCAGCCGACGCGATGCTGGCAACACACAGGATCATGACCAGGGCCAGGATCAAAGCAACGATCTTTTTCATGAACAAGATCTCCTTTTTTATATTTTTATACCGGCATGCCCGCCGATATAAATTCGGTTGTGGAGAAAAGGAATGAAACAAAACATCCAAAATGAAATGTTCGAATTTTTCCTTTTCAAGTGTAAAAATATTATAAAGCGGTGTTCATTTTCTGTCAAGTATAAATTAGTATTTGCACGATTGATTACCATATTATATAAACACGTAATTATTCCAAAAAGAAAATGGTTGTTCTAATCATTTTTCTGACAAAAAGAGCAGCGGAGAGGAAATTGAAACCTCTCCGCTGCGGAATGTCAGGTCAGAAGATCAGAACAGGCCATCGATCTCGGCGCGGAACTGCTCCACAGCTTCTTCTGCTGTAATGCTGCCTTCCTCAAGCAAGGTGTGATAAAGTGCGTTGATGCTGTTGTTCAGGTCGGTCAAACCGGGCCAGGTGGGGAATTCCTGACAGACGCCCCACTCCAGGCATTCATAAGCGGCAATGTAATAGGGATTCTCTTCCCAGAACTTCTTCATGGGTTCGTAATCACGAATGGACTTGGTGACCGGTACATAGCCGCTGGTGATGGCTTCTTCGTATACCATCTCATCGGTCATGAAGAACTGGATGAATTCCCAGCCGGCACGAATCTGTTCATCGGTATTGCCGGTAGCAATCAGGCACAGCTGGCCGCCGCCAATTTCTGTAGAGTTGTTATTGATATCATAGGTAGGATAGCAGACAACGCCCAGTTCATAACCGGCTTCAGCCATCTGCCTTACAATGTTGCCCATGCTGCCGCAGCTGGTAACCAGGCAGCCCATCTTGCCCTGATAGAACAGTTCCAGAGAAGGAGCCGTACCGGTCGGATCCTGCGGACGATAGAAGCCCTCGTCGACCCAGCTGCGCCAGTCGGACAGGTTCTTCAGCAAAGCGCCGCTTTCCAGAGCGGGAGATCCGCTGCAGTCATCAGCGATCAGCGGATAACCCAGCTGGCGCGGGAATGCGGTGCCGATATAGCTGTAGTTGCCAAGAACAGTGGTACCCCAAACATTTACTTCGCCGGTGGCTTCATCAACTTCGTAAAGTGCACGGGAGAAGTCCAGCCATTCATCAATGGTGGGAATCAGAGGCAGAGTCAGGCCTTTGGCATCGGCAAGGGTCTTGTTATAATACAGAACAGGCACAGAACGGATATAAGGCATGGTGTACATTTCACCGTTGTCAACGTCCATGCCGGGAGTGCCGATGAAGCAGTCCAGCAGATTTCCGATATCAAAACCGGTTTCCTGAGCCAGAGGATACATGTTGGCCAGCAGGCCGTCTTCGAGCCACTGCTCATAGTGTGCGCAGCCACCGAGGGCCAGCACAGGCTGTTCATTGGTCTGAGTAGCTAGCTGAACCTTGGTTTTGACAGCGGTGTAATCACCCTGGTAGACTTCCTGAACGATAATGCCTTTTTCGGCACCGACGGAAGCATTGAACTTGTCAACCAGGTTTACCAGTGCCTTGTTATTGGCACCACTGCCGCGGGTATGCCAGAACTCAATGGTGATGGGATTGTCCTTGTCGTAAGCCAGTGCGGAAGAAGCTGCCAGCACCAGCATCAGGGTGAGCAAAAGAGCAACGAGCTTTTTCATGAGGATTCTCCTTCCTTTCTTTTTCCCGGTTTCATTATTCGAAGAACCGGGTATATATAACGAAATCTGTTAAATAGAGTTTATTCCTCTTCCGCCACGGATGTCAAGAAATACATGATAATTTGATAAATGCTGCAGAAATAAAGAAGAATCCGGACACAAATGTGCAAAAGCAGTCAAGAGCTGCAGAATCGTGCTGTCAGAAAATAAAAGCGGAGAGAAAACAATCTCTCCGCCATAATTGCGAAATGCTGTGATTATCCTTCAATGACGCGCTTCATCAGGTAGCGTCCCACTTTGCACATGTAGATGGAAGCATCCATCATCAGTTCGGGAGGCAGCACCTTAAGGAAGTTATCTGCTTCAAAAGTGAAATCGCCTTCATAGCCTATATCGTGAAGAGCAGCAGTGATGAGTTCAAAATTCATATTGCGCGTGAACGGCAGAGTGTGCTGGTCGCCATTGAAATCATTATCATGCACATGCAGGGCACGCAAGCGGTTACGGCCGAGCATATGAATCATACGGCGGAGTTCTTCGCCTACAAGACCTACGTGTCCGACGTCAAGGCAGCCTACAATCCAGGGGTTGCCGATCGCATCGATATAATCACAGAATTCCTCTGCACGGCTGCAGGCACTGTCCACAATCTTGTTGCCAGCCTGCTCGGAACGCTGCCACATGTTTTCAACAGCTGCATGGATGTTGAACTGCTCGCAATAAGGGATCAGACTGCGGTAGAAAGCGATGTTCATGTCACGGAGAGCATCTTTGTTTTCCGCATAGGGCAGATGATGCATGGGATGAACAATGATCACATCCGCCCCCAGAATACCGGCTACTTCAATACTGCGGATAATTGCCTGATAGGCCATTTCGTTGTATTCCGGATCCACCTTGCTTGAAGGGAACGGCGCATGCGCCTGATTGCAGCGGATACCAGCCTCATCAGCAACATGGCGCAGTGACTGCGCGTATTCGCGCCAGTCAGGCAGGTTCAGGGCATAGTCCTCTTCGCGTACCATGCGGAACATCGAATAATCAAAGGCATCAAAGCCAGCCTTCTTCAGCATGCGGATGCTTTCCGCTTCGCCGAAGGTCCTGCCGAGCACGTCATTCTGCGTAGACAACAGCATAAGATATTACCTCCTGCCGATATTGTTCGTATCAATTATATTCCTCTGCATGCCTGCGTCAAGAGGCTGAAACCAGCAAAAAAGGGAAGCCCGGAGGCTTCCCCAAATGCGAATAATATGGATTACAGCAGATGCTCGTTAACTTTCAGCATTTCCTGAACAGCTTCGGCAGGAGTGAACTTATTCTCCAGGATGGTATTGTCCACGATGCCGGCGCAGTTGGTCTTGAACTCCGTGCGGTCGAGCCAGTAGGGATACTCTTCGCAGTGGCCCCATGCCAACTGTTCATAGGCGACCTTGTATTCGGGATTGGCTTCCCAGAAGGCCTTCATGGCTTCGTTTTCCACGATGGTCTTGGTGGTGGGCAGATAACCGCTGCCGATAGCTTCGGCTGCTACCTGTTCATCTGCCAGCACATACTGCACGAACTCCCAGCCGGCAGCAATCTGTTCTTCGGTGTTGTTCTTGCCGACCACAAAAATGTTGCCGCCGCCGATGGAGCAGCCGGGCTCATTATAGTAGGGGAAATAGGCAACGCCCAGTTCGATACCAGCTTCTCTGGTGCTCTTGCGCAGATTGGTCAGACTGGCGCAGGAAGCAACGAAGCAACCCAGCTTACCGGCAGTCAACATTTCATTGCAGATGGTACCGGCATTGGTGGCATCATAAGGACGGCACCAGCCCTCATCGATCCAGCGCAGCCAGTCGGTCAGGGTGCGTTCCATGGAGGAACCGGTCAGGCAGGGAGAAGTTCCGTTCTCACCCACGAGCGGCTCGCCCAGGCTCCACAGGAGGGTGCCCTGCAGGAAGGTGATGTCATTGGTCAGTTCGAAGCCCCAGGTGAGGACTTCGCCGGATTCGTCCTTTTTGAACATGGCCTTGGCGAAAGCTTCGAGGTCTTCCACGGTCTTGGGAGGAGTCAGGCCGAGAGAGTCAGCCAGGGTCTTGTTGTAGTACAGCACGGGAGTGGAACGGATGTAGGGGAAGGAGCGCAGGGCGCCGTCTTCATTACCGGGAGTCTGCATCAGACCATCAAAGAAACGGGTGCGGTCAAAGCCGCTGGCTTCAGCCAGAGCACTGACGTCGGCAGGGATATCCTCGTCAAGGAGCAGGCTGACGCGAACACCGCTGCTGACGCACACGACGGGCTGCTCACCGGCCTGGCAGGCCAGCTGCACGGCACTGGTAATGGCGGCATAACCACCCTGATAGACTTCCTCAACGATGATGCCTTTCTCGGCACCAACGGTAGAGTTAAAGCCATCGACGCAAGCTTTAAGCACCTCATAATTGGCGCCGCTGCCACGGGTATGCCAGAAGGTGATCGTAATGGGTTCGTCCTTGCTGTAGGCGAGGGCGCTTACCGCCGTGCAGACCAGCAGAGCGGCAAGAAGGATTGCGACGAGTTTCTTCATAATGTGTTCCTCCTGTTGATAATTGACGGCATCACGCCGTTTGATACGATGTGCAGGCGTATGCTTGATCTGTAAGCCCAGTATATCAGAAACACAGCAGATAAACAAGGGAATCTCAATTTTTGAAAAGCTGATCACAGAAAGGGGAAAAACTGAAAAGAACCGCACAAAAAAAGCAGGCACATGGCCTGCTTTAAGAGCTATTTTACCAGAGAATGATGTCGGTCACCACGTCGTCCATGATGGCAATCACAGCTGTCCGGCCTTTATCGTTCAATCCCTGGCAGGCGATGGATTCGCTGTTCATGGGCGTCAGGGCTCCGTTCTTCTGCAGTACGGTCAGATCACGGACGGCGTTCAGTTTTTTGCATGCGGCTACATAAGTACCAGTGCTTCCATTTTTGTTGAAGGGCATGATGCGCGCGCCTTTGCCGCCGCGGCCCTGCGGATCGAGCATGGCACCGGGAACACGCTTGGCACAGCCGCTTTCACTGAAGAGCAGGATCTGTTCGCTGTTCATCAACGTGCAGCCGAGGATCACGGCATCACCCGCAGCCAGTGCGATCGCCTTGACACCGGCTGAAGCACGGCCTTGAACGGGAACGGTGTCGAGAGCGAACCTGATACTCATTCCGCCGCTTGTGACTACGGCAGCATCAGCCCGTTCAAGACAGGGTACAACAGAAATCACCGCGTCTCCTTCCTTGAGGGAAAGAGCAGCGAAACGTGCGCGGCGTACAGCATACTCGGGGGCGGCAGTACGCTTGACGAGACCATTCTTAGTGAAGAAAAGGAAATCAGGCAGGATGTCAAAGGTGTTGGGCGCGATGTCGAAGATCTGGACACAGTGCTCATCGGTTTCAAAACCATTAAGCAGACCGGTCAGGGCAATGCCGCGTTCGCGTGTGCGCATGGACTCTGTGATGTTTCCAACGATGTAGGGATAGCATTGGCCACGGTTGCTGAAGAAGAGCAGGGTGTGGTCTGTCTGCGTACGCAGCAGGAAACGGGGCATATCGGACTCCTGCGTGCTCAGATCCAGCTTTTCAAACAGGCGCGGGTTCATGCGGCGAAGCTGCCCACCGCGGGTATACAGGACGACGCAGTCTTCAGGAACGGGCAGATCCTCGGCTTCCTCTTCTTCGGGCACTGCGGAAGCTTCTTCGCGCAGCAGAGTGGTACGGCGTTCACTGCCGAACTGCTCTCCGATCTCATCAAGTTCCTTCTTAATTACACGCAGTAGTTTCTTCTCGCTGCCAAGGATACCTTCCAGTTCGGCAATGGTCTTCTTCAGCTGATCCGCCTCATTCTGAAGAGCCAGGATCTCAAGACCGGTCAGACGCTGGAGACGCAGGTCCAGGATCGCCTGAGCCTGAATCTCGGTGAATCCGAACTGTGCACAAAGACGTTCGCGGGCTTCCTTGCCGTTCTTGCTCGCGCGGATGGTTTTAATGATATCATCAAGGATGTCTACCGCGCGGATCAGGCCTTCCACGATATGCGCACGGGCTTTTGCCTGGTCCAGATCGTAGCGGCTGCGGCGTGTGATCACGTTTTTCTGGTGGGCAATGAAAGCATCCAGCAATGCAAGCAGCCCGAGCTGTACGGGTTTGCCTTCCTGGATAGCGACCATGTTTACACCGAATGTGATCTGGAGATCACTGTATTTGAACAGCTTCTGCAGAATCTTTTCGGGATCAAAGTCCTTTTTGATCTCGATGACCGCACGCAGGCCGTTTCGGTCACTTTCGTCACGGATATCATAAATACAGCTGAACTGCGCTTTCTTCTCTTCCGATACCTTGAGAATCTTAGCCAGCATATCGGCTTTGTTCACACCGTAGGGGACTTCGGTGACAACGATCAGCGAGCGGCCGGCAGTCCCTTTTTCGATATGCGTACGTGCACGCAGTGTCAGTTTGCCGCGGCCGGTCTCATAGGCAGCACGCAGTTCGGGCGTATCGAGCAGGATGCCGCCTGTAGGGAAATCCGGTGCGGGCAGCACGCGCATAATGTCATCCAGTGTAGCCTGGGGCTTATCAATACGCAGATCTACCGCTGCGATCACTTCACGCAGGTTGTGGGTGGGAATGTTTGTGGCAAGGCCTACGGCAATTCCGGATGCGCCGTTGACAAGAAGATTGGGATAGCGGGCGGGAAGGATATCCGGTTCTTTCAGTGTATCATCGAAATTCAGACGGAAGGGAACGGTATCCTTGTCGAGATCACGCAGCATCTGCAGTGCAAGCGGAGCCATGCGTGCTTCGGTATAACGCATAGCAGCGGCGCTGTCACCATCCAGCGAACCGAAATTACCATGGCCGTCAACCAGCGTTTCACGCATGGAGAAATCCTGCGCCATACGCACTAATGCGTCATAGACCGAGCTGTCGCCATGCGGATGGTATTTACCAAGGCAGTCACCAACGATACGCGCACACTTGCGGTGCGGCTTGTCCGGGGTATTGCCCAGTTCCATCATGGTATAGAGAATACGGCGCTGTACCGGTTTGAGACCATCTTCAACACGCGGCAGAGCACGCTCGAGGATGACATGCTCCGCATAGGGCATCATACTCATATGCATGACGTCTTCGAGCGGCGTTTCAATGATATCGTGCGGCGTGACAGGCGGGGGAGTTGGAGTTTTCGGCATGGTAAGGCTCCTTTTCAGGATCGAGCGTCATACGCGCCCTTTCCATAGATGCTTTTATGATGCTGTGGTTATTACTGGAAGATGATGATAATAGGTTCTTCAATTACTGTTGCTTGCGTTTGAACGTCAGTACAGCAGAAAGTGCAGGCGACTGTCAGAGCAGAAGCATCCGGAATTCCTTCGAAAATATCTACAGCGATATCATAAGCTGCAATGCCGTGCGCAGGAACAAAATCCAGCGGCACAAAAGCTTCAAGATTATCTTCGGTCAAATCGACCATTCCAAAGGATTTATTGTCATTGACAGTCGTGGATTTCAGGGAGATTTTCAAATCCGAATCTGTATCATTAGTAATTTTTCCGGCTATGAAAATGAGGCCATCTGAAATGCTTACAAAATCGTAATCAAGGGTAACACCGTTAAAAGCAATGAACGGAAGATCCTCGATGGAAAAGAAATCTTCAGCATATGGAAGGATGATAGCTCCTTCTGCCGGAGTTGTTACTGTTTCGGATGCAGCAGATTGTGCACCAATCGTGAACACTACAGGCTGCCACAGAGTGTTCTTCTGAGCTTCAGTGTCCAGATAATGCAGTATGCAGCTCATACTGGTTACAGATTCAGGTTCTACTCCAACGGGAAGCAGCAGATAGAAAATTACATCGCAGCTGCTGTGCGCCGGGCAGGAACTGATCCGGTTCCCGTCCTTATCGCTCATGGTCAGGCCTGCGGCAGCAGATTCGTTACCGATCAGAATCTCTTCCAAAGTGACTCGCAGATCATGGTCGGTATCATTTTTCAAAGTACAATCCGCGTAAACACGCAGTTTGTTCTCTGATGCCGGGACAATGTAGGAATCCTTGCAGTTCAGGGTAATGCCTTCATAGGAGAATACGGTCTTTCCAATCATGTTATCCAGTGCCGCGAAGGGCAGGGAAATGGGATCCGGGACAGGTGCTCCGTCATATGCCATGTCAAAGGAAAGCGGCTTATAGACGAACAGTTCAGGCCAACGGTAATATGCCTGGGAAGCCAGATCATCTGTGGTGGCCATGTAAGCAGTGAATGTGAACTCACCGTATTCCAGCTCATCCAGTGACGGCACCGGATATTCGTAGTCTTGGATATATATTACTACGTTTATTTTATCAGATGCAGGGATTCGGATTCTTGTATCAGGCATGCTGCTGTACGAACCGGTTTTTGCCATCAGTCCCTCATATTTCTTGCCGTTCAACACTACGGACTCGTAAGGAGTATCCAAAACGATTTCGTGGGCGTTGGTGTTTGAAATAGTCGTATAAAGAACGATCTCTTTTATTTCGTCATAGCTGCTTACATTCTGATAACGCATCGCAGTAGCGGTCATCGTAAAGCCGTTCGTATCGATCATTGTGACCGGTTCACCGCGCAGCAACGCACCCAGGCTGACAGTTGAGGCGGTAGGATCAGCATTTTTAGCACCTGCTCCGTCATAGATGTCACCAGCAATATCGATGTGGATGGGGCCGATCTTATAGCTGAATTTCTTGGGGTTATTCCTGTTGCTCTTCAGCTCGATCTCGATATCCACGCTCTTCTTGTCCGGGTTCTGGAAAGGATACTGCAAAGAACGCGACATGCCATAGTAATCCATTAGGCTGTCGGAAAGATGATAGGCGGTCTTTGTGGAGACGCCGCCCACCTTCAGCGTGGTGAGATTGCCTGAGGCAGCATAGCCGCTTGTCTTCGGGAAATATTCTTCGTTCATATCACAGTAGAACGATACGACCATCATATTGTCGCCGAAAGAATTTGTTTCATAGAACGAGACTTTGTCCAGATAAATGGTAATGGCTTCGTTCTGGAAAATGAGAAGATCCTTGCCGTAATCCTTATTGGTGATCACGGAGAAGGAGAGCGCGCCGCTCTGTGCAGGCTCGGATTTGGAAGATGTGCCAGAGGTACCGGTATTTCCGCCCAGCCCCAGTGAGGCAAGCAGCTCATCGTCGATCTGTCCACTGACATTCAGACCGTTCTTCTGCTGATAGGTGCGGATTGCGGACTCGGTAGCATTACCCTTGATGCCGCTGAGATTGCCCTTGTAGATGCCGGCATCATGCAGTGCGGTCTGAACTGCAAGAATGGTTTCTGCATCGGTGTATTCACCAAAGGCGACGCAGACGGAACACAGAATCAGCAGGGAGAGCAGAAACGCGAGAACTTTCTTCATGAAGACAACCTCCTTTTATTAGAGACTGAAACAGATTATGAATTGGCGATCTGCGCATGCTGTTCAAAGGTATCGGCTTTGTTGAATTCGGCATGACTGATGATATATTCACGGCGAGGTTCGACTTTGTCGCCCATCAGTACCGTGATGATCTCATCTTCGCGAGCAGCATCCTCCAATGTAACGCGCATCAGACGGCGGTTCGCGGGATCCATCGTGGTTTCCCACAGCTGTTCCGGATTCATTTCACCCAGGCCCTTATAGCGCTGAATCGTATAGTTCTTCTTGCCTTCTGTCAGCTTGCGCAATGCTTTGTCATCATATGCGTATTCCTGTACACCACCGGGACGCTTGACCAGGTACAGCGGCGGCATACCGATATATACATGCCCCTGGGCGATCAGCTCGCGCATGTAACGGTAGAAGAAGGTAAGGAGAATGGCACGGATATGCGCACCGTCCTGGTCAGCATCGGACAGGATGATCACCTTGTGGTATTTAAGCGCGCTGATGTCGAAGTCCTCATCGATATTGGTGCCGAGTGCGGTGATCAGGCTGCGGAACTCCTCGTTATCCAGCACCTGGTCCAGACGCTTTTTTTCCGCATTCAGCGGTTTGCCGCGCAGGGGCAGGATCGCCTGGAAGTGGCGGTCGCGGCCCTGCTTGGCGCTACCGCCTGCAGAATCACCCTCAACGATGAAGAGCTCGTTCTCTACTGCTTTGCGGCCGGTGCAGGCGCTGAGCTTGCCAACCAGTGGCGTGGCTTCGAGACTGTTGCGGCGGCGGATCATTTCCTTCGCCTTGCGGGCGGCTTCACGTACCTTGGCAGCCTTGATGGCTTTCTCGACGATCCGCTGCGCCAGATCACCGTTCTTCAGGTTTTCCAGGAATTCCGTCAGACGATCGGTAATGATCTTTTCTACTGCCGGGCGAACTTCGCTGTTTCCGAGACGTCCTTTGGTCTGGCCCTCAAACTGGGGATTCTTGACCATTACGGTCAGAACGGCAGTCAGGCCTTCACGGAAATCACGGCCGTCGAGCGGTGCATCCTTATCCTTCAGTGCGCCGATCTTGCGTGCATAGTCATTGAGTGCCTTGGTCATGGCAGAGAAGAAGCCCGCTTCGTGCGTTCCGCCTTCACCTGTCGGTATATTGTTGACATAGCTGAAAACGCTCTCTGTATAGGCATCCGTATACTGGATGGCTACGGAGCAGATGATATCGTCTTTCTTGCCTTCCAAAAGAATGGGGTCGTCGTGCAGCGGATTCTTGTTCTGATTGAGGTATTTCACGTAATCGCCGATACCACCCGCGTAGCAGAACTCCATATGCCGCTTTTCCTCGTCCTTGGCACGCTCGTCTTCAAAGACGATCTTGAGACCCTTGTTCAGGTAGGCCAGCTCGCGCAGACGATGGGAGACCGTCTCGCTGTTGAAACGATGATCCTCGGTAAAGATGGTATCATCAGGCAGGAAACGCACCAGTGTGCCGCGTTTGCGTGTATTGCCAAGATGCTGCAGCCCGCCTACAGGCTTGCCGGCACGCCATTTCTTTTCCTTTTCATCCCAGATGGTCTCAAAACGCATCTGGCAGTGCGTCCAGTCGCGGAACGAATCTACGACCATCCATTTGCTCAGTGCGTTGACGACGGAAGCGCCCACACCGTGCAGACCGCCGGAATAGGCATAGTTTTCATCGCCGAATTTACCGCCTGCATGCAGGCGGGTATAGATCAGTTCAATACCGCTGATATGAAGCTGCGGATGTTCGTCCACAGGCACGCCGCGTCCGTTGTCCCAAACGGAAGCGCTGCCATCCTTGTACAGCGTGACCTGTACTTCAGTGGCATACCCTGCCAGGGCTTCATCAATACCATTGTCAACGATTTCCCACAGCAGATGATGCAGGCCGCGCGCACTGGTGGTACCGATATACATGCCGGGACGCATACGTACTGCTTCAAGGCCTTCCAGTACCTGAAGTTTATCGGCATTGTAACTGTTTAGCTGGTTTTTGATCTGAGACATTCAGTCATCCTCCGGATCAATGAACATAACATCTTATTCTACCATATATAGCGTATGATTGTCAAAACGGCATACTGCATTTTGCAGTATGCCGT
>JAFZPO010000087.1 GCA_017550305.1 Clostridia bacterium | reverse complement strand
TTTGCCGCCCAGCAGCTCGCGCATCTTGGCGTTGCCTTCGGTGAACAGGTACACGTACTTCTTCATGATATTCCTCCCTTAGAGAATTGATCTGTTCCATGCGCGGACGCACGCGAACTAACGAACGCATTGCGTCCGACATAATATTATAGCGGATTTTACAGGCCTTGGCAACTGCAAAAGGGGGTAAAATTCACGGAAAATTCACGCTTTTTGGGTGGTTTTGGCTGTAACGGCACAAAAAAAGAAGAGCAGAGGATGCACGGAAAGCAGGAAAAGTTCCGATTATGCGTTCTCTGCTCGCAGAACGACGGCAAACTCTTCACAAACGACCTGCATCTGTTCACTGAACAACAGGCCTGCAGCAGACATTTCACCTGTGAAAAAAGCACGGTGTACGCCCTGCCAGTATGCCAGCGAGCGGTCGCCTTCACCTTCCAGAAAAGCATGGCGGGCACTGACACGGTCAAAGGGCACACGATATATACCGCGGTAGTGCGGATAATGCATACAGCTTCCTCTGCCGAGTTGAGGACCACGCTGTAGTCACCAACCCTCGGCAGAGGCTCGTCATCGATCGCATACAGGTCATAGGCTGAACTGGTGGCAGTTTTTATTCCGGTAGTGACTAATGCGGCAAGCCTGTCGGGGTCACCGCCGAATGACCAGGCCTCATATGAGCCGGAAAGGCCTGCTTTTTTCCACAGTTCCTCAGCTGTCATAGGGGTATCTCCTGTAGCTTTAGTAGAGGCGCACTTCAAAGATGCGTGCGGACGGACAGCCGTAAGTGGATTGAACCTCAATCTCTACTTTATCAGCAGTCAGATGAGCATCCAGATCAAAAATGCACAGGCGCCGGTTGTTTTCCTTTATCTGCTGCTGCCAGACGACTTCTCCGCCGCGGAAGACCTTGACAGTGAAGTCACGAACCAGTTCCAGCGGCATGTACTTGACTTCACGCTGCTGAACCGTACGCGTCATGGACATCATGATCTCACGGCTGAGGTTGGGGTCAAATGTGATGCGGACCTGATTCAGCTGCCTGGGTTCAAAGGCAAGCGTAATAGCCTGCGGGCCTTTGACCAGTGCTTCAGATTCCCAGCAGTTGCTTTCCTCGTCCACGATGCGGGCAACACCGCTGACGACCTTTTCCGGCTCATTGCCAGCAGTATGGCTTGTTGCAGTGATCTTTGCGGACGGCGCAAAGTCGGCCGGGTCCTCATTACGGAAACCGGGGATATAGCAGTCATCTTTCAGAAGCGTCTGCTGGAGCTCATGAATCCTGTTTCCGATATCACGGGGCGAACAGCCGTAATGAACTGCCATGGCTGCCGCGGTGCCTACGGCTTGGCCGCCCACGGCGCAGGTGCCCATGACACGGGAGGAACCAAGCGCCATCTTGGTCACGCTGATGTCACGTCCTGCCATCATCAGGTTGCTGATGTTTTTCGAATAATAGCTGCGGTAAGGCAGGGTATAGGCGCCGGGGAAATTGATGAACCGTGTGGGATTGACATCCTTGTCATATACGCCATGCGGCGCATGCTCGTCCATCGGCCAGCCGCCGTAGGCAACTGCGTCGTCAAAGACGCGGCTTTCCAGCACATCGGTCTCCGTGACCAGATAATCGCCTACCAGCCTGCGGCTTTCGCGGATACCCGGGACAATGCCTACCCAGTCCAGCTCATAATTGGCCGCGCCATGATCGCCGGCATTCTTCAAGTGGTCCCAGATGCCGTACACGACCTTGTAAAGCTCTTCTGTGACCTTTTCGGCATTCTCGATAATATTGCCCGTGTCTCCACCCAGTTCGATCCACCAATAGCCTGATTCGGGGACATATTCCTCAGTAATGCCGTCTTCACCATGATACCAGGTATAGGTGCCGTGCGGACGAAGCTTGAGATCTTCCTCGGTAAAAGTATGAGCCCAGAAGGGTTTTTTGAATTTGACTTCTTCGCCTTTGTCTGAAGCAATGAACATGATACTGTTGCCCATGGTGTTGTTGTTGGGCTGAACAGGTGCGTCGGGCTCGGCAAACTCATCGCGGCCTTCACTGCCCATGCGCCATTCCGCGCCGGCGAAATAACCGAGCGTACCGTTGCCGGTTGCGTCGACAAAGATCTTTGCACCGAATCGGAAGGACTTCTCAGTCGTGGCCTGACGGCAGATTGCCGTGGTAATACGGTCACCGTCTGTTTCCACAGAGTCCAGGGTCGTGTTCAGATACAGGTCAAGGTTTTCCTGATAACGTACTTTTTCCCAAAGCACCATATCCCAGATCGGATAAGAAAAATAAGTATTGCGGCTCTTGTTTTCGAGCATCAGCTCCATCAGAATGCCGGTCTCCCAAAGGTTTTTCTTACCGAAATGGCAGCTGGCTCCGGCGATATGCATGCGGATTTCCGAACTGGCGTTGCCGCCCAGGACGGGACGGGCCTGGATCAGTGCTGTATGCGCGCCATGACGTGCGGCTGCCAGGGCTGCACAGATTCCTGACATACCGCCGCCGATAACAACTATGTCATAATCAAGATTTGTGAATTTCTCGTCGATCATGGCCGTATTCTCCTTTGCGTTTCCGTTTGATTGGATTATAGCGGGGATACGCATATCCTGTCAATGAAAACGCAAACAAAGACCGCCGCGCATTTCTGCGCGGCGGCATATGAATATCAGGAAAGATTACTTGTTGATCAGCGGGGCATACTCTTCGGCGGTATAGGGTTCATCCTGGGTCTCCCAGCCGACATAGCGGGTCTCCTGGATGCCGTAGAGTGCCTTGATCTTGGAGTTGAAGTTGATGCAGGTGAGCTGCCAGGAGCTGTTCACACGGGTAGGCAGGCACAGCGCGTTTTCAATGAAGTATGCTTCAGCCTTGGCGAATGCTGCATAGCGGGCATCCAGATCACTGCGGATGGAATCTGCTTCATTGACCAGTTTGGTGAATTCGGCCAGCTGAGCATAGGCAGGCTCCAGTGCGTCATTTGCGTTGGTATATACGACCGAATAGTAGGCGTTATCATCGTCAATGATCTCCTGGCTCAGGAAGTTCATCGGATCGCCGTAGTCGGCGCCCCAGCCGCTTTCGAACACGGACTGCAGTCTGGGAACAGCTACTTCAGCACGGAACTTGCTGACGTAGGTCTTGGTGACGAAGTTGATATAGTCGGTGCCCAGGCAGTCGGCAAAGATCTGAGCCAGAACGTCGGCGGTATCCTTGGAGACCTGGTTGGAACCGGCGATATACCAGTCAAGCTCGACGGGGAAGGTAACGCCCAGAGCGGTCAGCTCTTCAATGGCCTGAGCCTTGTAAGCGGCACCTTTCTCGGGATCATAGCGGTTATAGGTGTCAGGATCGTACTGAAGGCCCAGTTCGTCCAGGACCAGCTGTGCGTAATCGGTGCCGTCGCTGGTGGTGCACAGACCGCGCATGGTGTAGGAATAGTTCTGGATGCTCTGCGGGTCAAGGCTGTTGGTACGCGCGAGATAGTTTGTCAGATCAAGCCCGTAGTAAAGGGACTTACGGAAAGCATCATTGGCGA
>JAFZPO010000086.1 GCA_017550305.1 Clostridia bacterium | reverse complement strand
TTTACAGGCATTCTGCCGTGCTTGACATGCTCTGAAAGCGCAGAGTATAATAAAAAACGGCTTTTCAGCATTCATGGAAATCGGGGTTTTGAGCGTGAAAAAGATCTGTATTCTGTTGCTGTGTCTGGTACTGCTGCTGTCCGTCTTCACACCGGCAAACGGCGAGAGCCTGACGGTCAAAGTAGAGCCGCACCGTGCGCTGTTGTCCTTTGATCTGGCTGACCGCGAAGCGGTATATGTGACGTATAAAACGGCTTCGGACAATGGCGAGTTCGTGATCTACGGGCAGGACGGGCACTTCGAAGCCGTGTGCGAGCTTCCCGGAACAGACAAGGCTGTCAAGCTGAATGTTGTCGTTTATTCGCTGGGCGGCAAGGTACTGCTCAAACAGGATACAGTAACGGTTGTACCAAAGGGCGAAGGCCCTGTTTCCGGACTGAGCTATCAGGGACGTCCTGCAGGCAGCGCGCGCGAAGCTGTCATTACAGCCGAGCTGGACGGAATACACTATCGCTTCACCACCCCGGGACGCGATACAGTGGTGATCAAATGCAAGAGCCCTCAGGAATCGCATACGGTCACGATCTATGCGGGTGAGGATTACTGGTATGAGGGCGTGATCGCCATGCCCTACACCTATGCGGATGACAAGATCACGGTCATGGTGACGACCCCGACGACCTCCACGCTGTACAGCGGGGAGTTCCAGATGCCGACGAACTTCCCTCCGGTCGCGGAACAGGCGGCGGAAGGACGGCTCAAGGGCGTCAAGGTGTGCATCGATCCCGGACACCAGGCAAAGACCCAGGTGGAGACGGTGCAGCTGGCTCCGAACATGAACAAGACGGCCACGACAACTGTCGGAATGGCCAAGGGCGTGGTAACCAGCCGCCGCGAGTCGATCGTGGTGCTTGAGATCGCCATGAAACTGCGCAATGTGCTGCTGGCGGAAGGCGCGGAAGTGCTTATGACGCGCGAAACGCAGGATCAGTTCGTCGGAATGCTCGAGCGTGCCGAGATTCCCAATGAATGGGGAGCGGACTTCGTACTGCGCCTGCACTGCAATAACCGCAGCAATGCAAGCATCCAGGGAATCCATATTTTCTGCCCGTATGCTTCCGAGTATGCCGCGCAGGTCGCGGATGTGGATACATACCGTGAGATGGGCTTCACGCTCCTGCGTGCCATGGAGGCAGTGACGGGAGCATCCGGAGGCAAATGTACGCTCAATGATACCTATGTTGGGAACAACTGGTCGAAGATGCCGTCGTTCCTGGTCGAGATGGGGTATATGAGCAATAAGGAAGAGGACCTGCTCATGGCCAATGAGCCTTATCAGAAGAAACTGGCTGAAGGTATGGCCGAGGGCATCATTCAGCTGTCGCAGATGCGCGGGCTGATCGAATAACAGAGAAGGAAAGATTTCGTGTCGGAAACTGAAACAATACGTTTTGATTCACTGGATATTTCCAGCGAAGTACTGCGCGCGGTAGCGCGCATGGGCTTTACTGAAGCGACCCCTGTACAGGCCCAGACGATTCCCGTCATGATGGACGGGCATGATGTGATCGCAATCGCGCCTACGGGCACCGGCAAGACCTGCGCTTTCGGCATCCCCATGCTGGAATACCTGCAGCTGAAGGATAACGGGATACAGGAACTGGTCCTTGCGCCTACGCGCGAGCTTGCGCTCCAGATCGCGGAGGAACTGACATCGCTGGCGCGCTTTATCCCGGGTGCGCGCATCGCGACCCTCTACGGCGGGCAGCCGGTCAAAAAACAGCGGGCGGCACTCAAACGCAAGCCGCAGATCCTTGTGGCAACACCGGGACGGATGCTCGACATGATGGAGCGCAGACAGGCGCGCCTGGACGGTGTGCATACGATGGTCATCGATGAAGCCGACGAGATGCTGAAGATGGGCTTTGTCAAGGATGTGACGAAGATCATCGAGGCAACGCCTTCCGACCGGCAGCTGGTCATGTTCTCGGCGACAACGAACCAGGACGTGATGACTATCAGCTGGAAGTATCAGTATCATCCGGTGGAGATCACGATCGAGGCCGTAGATGAGAATAAACCGGAGATCGCGCAGTATGTGATCGACGCCGAGCGCAATGACAAGGAAGAGCGGCTCGAATACCTGCTGGACTCGGACGAATACCACCGCGTGATGATCTTTACCAATACAAAGTTCATGACCGACCGGCTGTGCAGGCAGCTGCAGAAGCAGGGCTATGACGCGCAGTGCCTGCACGGGGATATCCCACAGGGCAAGCGCAACCTGACCATGGAAGCGTTCAAAAAGGGAAAGTTCCCGATCCTTGTGTGCACGGACGTTGCGGCACGCGGAATCGACGTGTTCGATGTGGAAGCTGTCATCAATTATGATCTTCCGACGGAGAATGAGTATTACACGCACAGGATTGGCCGCACAGGCCGTGCAAAGCGCCATGGGGTGGCATTTACGCTCATGAGCTTTCAGGACAGTGTGCGTATGGATGAGATCCTGCGCTATCTTCAGGGCGAACGGCCCGAAAAACTGGACTTTGATGAAATGGGCGTGCTCAGGCATGCCGATGGTACGCCATTCTTTGATAAGATTTGAGGAGGGGATTGCGATGCTGCTGACAAGTAAAGATGTTGCGAAACTGCTGGATCATTCGACCCTGCAGCCCTATCTGACCGAGGCGGATATCCGCCGCGGGTGTGAACTGGCTCTTAAGTACAGCACGGCAACTGTCTGCGCACGACCGCAGGATATGGAGATCGTTGTGCCCATGCTCGCCGGATCGGGCGTGCTGCCCTGCACGGTGATCGGTTTCCCGCACGGCGCACACCGCGACACGGTCAAGATCTTCGAGGCGCGCCAGGCGCTGGAAGACGGCTGCAAGGAACTGGACATGGTCCTGAACATCGGGCGCATGCTGGGCGGTGACTATGACTACGTCGAGCGTGAGATCGCGGCTCTGGCGAAGTGCGCGCATGATGCGGGCGCGATCCTGAAAGTGATCCTTGAGACCTGCTATCTGAGCGATGAGCAGAAGATCAAGGCCTGCCAGCTGTCCGAAGCGGCAGGAGCGGATTTCGTAAAGACCAGTACCGGTTATGGCTCCGGCGGCGCGACGATCGCTGACGTGAAGCTCATGCGCGCGGCTGTTTCCGAGCGCGTCCGTGTCAAGGCCAGCGGCGGAATCCGGGATCTGGATACCGTACTGTCTGCGCATGCTGCCGGCGCTGCGCGCTGCGGCGTGTCCGCGACCGAAAAGATCATGCAGGAAGCGCTGCGCCGTGAGGCGGAAGGCACGCTGTGCATGCCTGATGCGCTCAAGGAAATGAGCGGCGGGTATTAATGAAAAACTCCCTTCATGAAACTGTTTTCATGAAGAGAGTATAAAAGCGAATACGAACAGTTTTGATTCAGCAGCTTATATCAGTATGGGCTGCTGAATTCTTTTTCTGCCTTTGCGACCGCGTCTTCCAGCGTCATGCCCGTAAAGTTCTGGGCACCGAGGAAGCGCCCGGACTTCCCGTCGTTCACAAAAACACCGACGACGATGCCTGGGATCGCGCTTTCGGGTGCATTGGGCGCCCACTGGCCGCCGAGGTCCGTACGGCACCAGCCTGGATCCGTCAGGTTGATGAGCACGTCCGTTCCCTGGACCTTGCTGCCCAGGTCGATCGTGATCTTGTCAAGCGCTGCCTTGCTCGCGGAATACCCGGCCTGGCATACATCGAGCGCGATTCCGCTTGTGGTGTTCAGGATCCTGCCGCTGCCGCGCGCGATCATCTTCGGCATGAAATGATAGCAGATCATGGCAGGAGCGATCGTGTTGACATTGAAACTGGTCAGATAGTCTTCCGCGGGCGTTTTGAAATAATCGGTCCGGTAGGCTACCTGCAGGCCGGCATTGTTGAGCACGATATCGACGTCCACGCCAAAGCTATCGATCTCGTCCAGCATGCGGCGGACGGCATTGAGGTCATTGAGCTCTGCGGCAACTGTCTTTACTTTCACGCCCAGGGCACTGGCTTCCGCAGCGACCTTTTCGGTGTGGCTGAGGTCACGGCTGTGTAGGATCAGGTTGCATCCCTGCTGTGCCATGAAGATCGCGGTCAGATACCCGATGCCTCTGGCAGCGCCGGTGATCAGCGCCCATTTTCCTTTTACATCATACATGTGTTTCTTCCTCCTTTGCCCGGCGGGCGGCGGGTTGCCGTTCGGGACCAATGCGAGCATAAACCTTCAAGTATACTCTAAGTCAAGCGTGGAATCAGAAAAAAGGAGCCGGACGCATCCGGCTCCAGGGTATGGCTCCAATATCTGTTACTCGTTGTCGATGCAGGCGCTGATCAGGCCGAGGAACAGAGGATGCGGCTTGTTGGGACGGCTCTTGAACTCGGGATGATACTGGACGCCGACAAAGAAGGGATGATCCTTGTACTCGATGGTCTCGACAAGCCTGCCGTCCGGGGAGATGCCGCTCAGGACCATACCGGCCTGCTGCATTGCTTCACGGAAGAGGTTGTTGAACTCATAACGGTGGCGGTGGCGCTCACTGATCTGCTGTTTTCCGTAGCAGCGCTCCATCATGGTGCCCGGAGTGATGACACAGGGGTAGGCACCCAGACGCAGCGTGCCGCCCTTGTCGATCTCGTCACTCTGGTTGGGCATGAAATCGATAACGGGATGCGCGGTGACGGGCGTGAACTCGCGGGAGTCAGCATCCGCCCAGCCGACGACATTGCGCGCGAACTCGATCACAGCGATCTGCATGCCCAGGCAGATGCCCAGGTACGGCTTCTTATGCTCGCGTGCCCAGCGCGCCGCGACGATCATGCCGCGTGTGCCGCGGTCGCCGAAACCGCCGGGGACGAGGATGCCGTCCGCCTTGCTCAGGATCTCATCAACAGTGGCATCTGTTACGGTCTCGGAGTCCACCCAGTCGATATCCACATGCCTGCCCAGGGCATAACCCGCATGGCGCAGCGCTTCGGCAACGGAGAGGTACGCATCATGCAGCTGCATATACTTGCCTACCATGGCGATGCGTACGCTGTTCTCGGCATTGCGGATGCGCTCGACCATCTGCTCCCATTCGGCCAGATCCGGCTTGGGCGCTTCAATGCGCAGGATGCGGCAGACGATCTCGGAGAAGTGCGCTTTCTCGAGCATCAGCGGTGCTTCATAGAGAATCGGAACGGTCAGGTTCTCAATAACGCAGTCGGGTTCCACATTGCAGAAGTGCGCGATCTTGCGGAAGATGCTCTCGTCGGTGATCTTCTCGTCTGCGCGCAGCACGATGATGTCCGGCGTGATGCCCATGCCCTGCAGTTCCTTGACCGAATGCTGGGTCGGCTTTGACTTATGCTCGCCCGAGGCACGCAGGTAGGGGACCAGCGTGACGTGGATGTACAGCGCGTTGTGCGGGCCGACTTCGTGGCCGACCTGGCGGATGGCTTCGAGGAACGGCTGGCTCTCGATATCGCCGATCG
>JAFZPO010000085.1 GCA_017550305.1 Clostridia bacterium | reverse complement strand
CACGGTCTCCATATCGGCGAAGATGAGCTCGAGCTGGATGGTCTCGATATCGCGCGCGGGATCGACGGAACCGTCGACGTGGATGATATTGTCATCCTCAAAGCAGCGCACCACGTGCACGATCGCGTCGCACTCGCGGATATGCGACAGGAACTTGTTTCCCAGGCCCTCGCCGTGGCTCGCACCCTTCACGAGGCCCGCGATATCCACGAACTCGACGCTCGCAGGAGTGACCTTCTTGGGCGAGTACATCTCAGCAAGCACGTTCAGGCGGTCATCCGGGACTGCCACGACACCGCTGTTGGGCTCGATCGTGCAGAAGGGATAGTTGGCTGCCTGCGCGCCTGCGTTGGTAATTGCATTGAACAGAGTGCTTTTGCCGACATTGGGAAGGCCGATAACGCCTAGTTTCATGGAACTGTCACCTCAGAATGGATGATAATTGACCGCCCTGCGGGGCGGGAAAACACGTATCCGAACGGGATTGACCGGCACTGCTATTATATCAGAAGGCAGTGCATTTCTCAATAGCAGTAAAAAGAGGGCTGAGGATCAGCCCCCGGTCACGACGCGGATGAAAAAGCCGTCGCTTGAGAACAGCGGGCTGAGCGTACTCTGCGTTATATACCGCTGCAGCATGTCGACGGGGATCGCAGTGCGCACGAGCGGCAGGAGCAGGTACAGGACATACAGCACGAGCATCCCGCGCAGCAGCCCGAACACCGCGGCAATGACAGCGTCTCCATGACGGAGCACGGGCAGGTCAAGGACGTGCCAGATCAGGCTGATCACGGCATGCAGCACGATGAAGC
Source organism: Clostridia bacterium (assembly GCA_017550305.1). Lineage (GTDB taxonomy): Bacteria > Bacillota > Clostridia > Christensenellales > Aristaeellaceae > SFMI01. The sequence goes on along the minus strand of JAFZPO010000085.1, from coordinate 2,758 downwards.
AGGCAAGGAAGCTCGCGACAAAGCCGCCGATCTGCAGCGCGGCGGACACGATCGTGGCGGAGATGTACTCATTGACGGTCGTGAGCCCGACCGATGCGAAGGACGCGTTCAGCAGGTTACTGCGCAGCAGTGTCTCCATGCACTCGGGGATATCCACGCTCTTCATGACGGCGTCGAGCGCAGTCCCGCTGATGTTCTGCACGGCAGTGGCCGCAAGGGAGGAGTCGCCTACCAGGGAGCTGACGTCCATGTACGTGGCCAGGAAAGACGGCAGCCCGGTATTCGCGGCGAGCCAGGACGCGGCGCGCGGTCCCAGCACAAACGCGCCGCCCAGCGAGAGCAGGGCAGCGCCTAGGCCCATCAGTGAGGCCAGGAACCCGCGGTAGACCGCGAACAGCACACTGACGGCAATAATGACAAGGACGGCAATATCGATCGCGTTCATACTATTACGGCAGGGTCACGGCCCAGACATCGGTCCCGCACACGAGCAGTGCGACACCGTTGCTGGTGATCCCCAGATAATCGGTCACGTTTCCGCTGACGGGCAGGCTCAGCGCGGAGAAGCGCTGTTCGCCGATGTCCGAGCGGTAAAGACTGTTGGCGGAGAAGGCATAGAGCCGGCGGCTGCGGATCGCGGCGCCGACGCAGGAATCGGGCAGGGAATAGCGGGTATCCTTGGAGCCGTAGAGCAGGCGCAGTTCGGTGAACGCGCCGTCCACGTCCGTCTGCATGACAGGCGCGAAGAGAAGGTACGGATAGGTCCTGGTCTCACTGCTGCCCACGAGGCGCCAGCCGTAAACGAGCACGGCGTCCGAAACGCTCTCTGTTCCGCGGTAATCATACAGGCGCAGCTGGCGTGTGTTGATCACGTTCAGCATGCTGCCCGAGTAAACGATGGCATATGTGATCGGTTCACCGAGCGAAACGCTGCCGGTGTTCATATCGCCGACATGATAGGTGAACATCGTCGTCTCGGCCGCGGAGCCGTACACGTCGAGCGCGGTCGTCCACAGGAACTCACCGTCGCCGAAGAAACCGCAGTCGAGAATGGTCAGGTCGATATAGTTGTTCGTCTCACTGTCGATACGCGTACCGACCATGTCCATGACGGTCAGCGTCGGGCTGAGTCCCTCGCCTGTGACGACAGCCACGTACTTTGTGCCGATGCGCGCGAACTGGATCGGCTCGCTGAGCTGGTCACGGTAGGTCGAGCGCCCGCTGCGGTCGAAGACCATGAGCTCGTTGCCGCTCCATACGGCGACCTGCTTTTCACCGGCGCTGAAGTTGGCGTTCTCGCCTACAGACACCTTCCAGAGTTCACTGCCGGAAGTCGAGAGGCAGAACAGTGTGGTGCCGTCCAGGTACAGGATGCGGTCGTCAAAAGGCGTCACTTTCTGGCTGACGACGCAGCGCAGTTTTGTGCCGCTGATCGTGCGGTTGCGGCCGCCGATACGTCCGATTGCGTATATGATCAGGACCAGCAGTACGATACCGACTGCCAGCAATACATATCCACGAAGCCGGCGGTTTTCCGGCACGGTGTCAACAAGTCTGGGCATAATTACCTCCGGTTTGCCCTTCCATTATACGCGGGCAGCGGTCCCGCGTCAATGAAACAATTACGGCTCTTCCGCCGAGAACAGGCGCAGCAGGTCCGCTTCGCTGAGCTTTGTGGGCATGCTCTCGCCGGGCGTGATCAGCTTGTCGAAGAGCATGCGTTTCGAACGGCTCATGCCCACGACCTGTTCCTCGATCGAGTCATGCACGACGAGGCGGATGACCTCGACGGTCCTTGTCTGCCCGATGCGGTGTGCGCGGTCGACGGCCTGTTCCTCTGCAGCCGGATTCCACCAGGGATCGTAATGGAACACGAGGTCCGCGCCTGTCAGGTTAAGGCCCGTACCGCCCGCCTTGAGCGAGAGCAGGAACACGCTGCCGGTGCCCGCATTGAACGCGTCGCACAGCTGGATGCGCTCGTTGGCAGGCGTGTCGCCGTCCAGATACAGGCAGCTGATGCGCTCCTGCCTGAGCCGGGACTCTATGAGACGAAGCATGCGCGTGAACTGCGAGAAGACGAGCGCGCGGTGCCCGTTCTGGATCGCGGGACGCAGGAGGTCGACCAGGAGCTCGAGCTTGCCCGAGGTCCCCGAATAATCCGGTACGCACAGCGCGGGATGGCAGCAGATCTGCCTGAGCTCGGTGATCGCGGAGAGGACCTCCGCACGGCTCCCGGAAAGCCCGCGCTCGTCCAAGAGGCGCACCACGTTCTCGCGGCGCCTCAGCATGCCGGCACGGTAGACCTGACGCTGTTCGGCGGGCATCTCTGCCATCAGGGTGGTATCGAGCTTGTCGGGAAGCTCGTTGAGCACGTCCTTCTTGAGCCTGCGCATGAGGAACGGGCGGATGCGCATGATCAGCTCATCGCTGTTCTGGCCTTCGCCGTAACGGCGGAGGAAAGCGCCGGCATTGGGAAGGTAGCCGGGGAGGATGAAATCGAATATGCTCCAGAGCTCGCCCGCATGGTTCTCCATGGGCGTGCCGGTCAGCGCGATGCGCGTTTCGGCCTGGAGCTGCTTGACCGCGTGCGCGCCGACACTGGCGGCATTCTTGATCTGCTGCGCCTCGTCGAGCACCGCGAAGCGGAAGTTCACGCGCTGAAGGAGCGATATGTCGCGGCGGATCAGGGGATAGCTCGTGATCACGATATCCGGCGCATTGCTGCGCAGCAGGCAGTCGATCTGGTCGCTGCGCGCGT
>JAFZPO010000015.1 GCA_017550305.1 Clostridia bacterium | reverse complement strand
CTGCGCCTACGATGCGAATGGTATAGTTCACATCCCGGAATTGAACCTTCACTTCTTTCTTCTGCATCAGATACTTTTTGAAGCGCTCCTTCTGTTCCGATACCCAGGTCAGGGGCAGACCCACGGCCAGGTGCACGTCCGCCGTGCGCATGTTCGCTTTTTCCAGTTCCCGGACGATTCCGGCCAGGGTCAGGATGTAGTAATCCTGATCGATGATCTTTTCCGGGATGAATTCCTTATGGCCTTCACCAATGCTGTAATACGTGCCGTTGTAGATCAGCACGTTTCCGGCGAAGATCGGTTCTTTTTCATAGGCGGCCACACCTGCCGGGAAGCAGGTGTTGGCCGTCTTGATGTTCCCATAGCCGGCATCGACTCCGATGACCACGGTTGGGTTCTTTGTGATGAGGTTGGTGTTGGTAAGCATAATCCTCTCTTTCTGCCGCTCATGCTGCGCTGTCGTGTTACAGGATGTCGATGATTTCTTTTCGGACAATTTCTTCTGCCCGGCTGCGGATGCTGTTCATTCTTCGTACCCATTCCATCTGATCCGCCGCTTTCAGGCTCTCCGTGATGCCTTCCTGTTGCGCCAGCTGCCGGGTCAGCTGTGCCAGCATCGTTATGGCCCGTTCCTCCACGTCCGCCAGATGCCTGTCCAGGGTGCCGTTCAGGATCAGCCGTTCATACAGTCCCGGATGCTTCGCTTTCAGATAGTCCCGGTGCATCCGGCCCCATCTGCCGATGGGGCGGTGCTCTTTGGGCTTCAGGATCAGGTTCGGGTAGAGCATGCCGTCTGCTCCCATGGTATAGGTGCCGCCGTGTTCTTCAAAGATACTGTTCATTTTCTTTCCTCCTTCATGTCATTCAGCATTTTGATGATCAGTGTGATATCTTCGAGCAGCTCCTCCCTGGGGTTCTCGCCCTGGGCGATCCGCTGAAGCTCCTTCAGGATGCTTATCATGTGGACGTTCATTGCTTTGAATATTCGGGGATTTGGGGTGACGGTGATATCCCGGTTCATGCATTTCCGGTAGCAGTATTCCTGCTTCGGCAGACCGGACAGGGCTACTGCACGGTTGAGCTGCTCGTTCTCTTCCGGCGATACCCGGAATCCTACCGTGATGTTCCGGAAGCGGTTGTGACGGTCTACGTTCTTAGCTGACATACGGCTGTACCTCCATTCTTTCGCTGTTCAGCCGCTGCGCCATATCCACCTGGCGGGACGGGAACATGTGCGCGTACCGGAATGTGATATCAATGCTTTCATGCCCCACACGCTCGGCGATGGCAACAGCGCTGAACCCCATATCGATCAGAAGCGAAATGTGGCTGTGCCTCAGATCGTGGATCCTGATACGTTTCACACCGGCTTCCTTCGATCCGCGATCCATTTCATGGTGCAGGTAGCTCTTAGTGATGGGGAAGATCCTGTCGTTCTTTTGAACCTTGTACAGGGATTTGAGATAATCCTGCATCTCATCGCAGAGAAAGTCCGGCATTTCGATCGTCCGAACGCTCTTGCGAGTTTTCGGCGTCGTGATCATGTCCCGACCGTGTATCCGCTGGTAGGTCTTATTGATCCGAAGCGTTTTCTTCGTGAAGTTAAAGTCCGCCGGAGTCAATGCCAGCATCTCACCCTCCCGGATCCCGCACCAGTACAGCATCTCGAAAGCGTAGTAGGACATAGGCTTGTCCATAATGGCCTGCGCGAACCTCAGATACTCATCCTTTGTCCAGAAGTTCATCTCTTCCCGCTCCTTGCTTCCGATACACCCCACTTTGGACGCGGGATTGCTTTTCAGCCCATAGTGCCTTACAGCATGGTTCAGGATCGCAACCAGCTGGTTATGCACTGTTTTCAGATAAGTGGCCGAGTAAGGTTTCTTGTGCTCGTCCCGATAAGCCAGCAGATCGTTCTGCCATGCAATGACATGCCTGGTCTCAATTTCGCTGATGATCATTTTTCCGAAGGCCGGGATCAGCTTATGTCTGATAATGTTTTCCTTGGTCAGCCATGTGCTTTCCTTCAGGCGCGGCCTGCGATCCTTCTCGTACAGTTCGCAGAAGGCTTCAAAAGTCATATCCATGTCCGCCGCGTTTTGCAGTAAGAAGTTCCTTTCCCAGTCCTGCGCTTCTTTTCGGGTCTCAAAGCCGCGCTTGCATTTCTGGCGTCCTTCGCCTTGCCAGTCATGATACCAGGCCAGGGCGTACCATTTTCCGGTCTTCTCGTCCTTATAAACCGACATTCTGTTTTACCTCTCTTTCCGATTTGTAAAGCCGTTCCTCGAAATAATCCCGATTGATCCTTCCGGCGATGGTCAGGAATCCGTGTTCCCGGAGTTCCTGATTCATCTGCCGGATCAGTTTATATGCGAAGGACTTCGAGATACCCAGTTCCTTTGCCACTTCATCTGCTCTCATAAAGCTGTCTCTCATATCAGCATGCCTCCTTTCACTTGAGCAGGTAAATCTACATTAAGCATTTACGCTTAATTCGATATTATAATACTAAACATTTACGCTTGTGTCAAGTGGCTTTCGAATTAAATTTTTTTGCTAAATATATCTTGCTATTTCTAAACTTATTTGTTATACTATGCAAAACACGCTTCGAGGTGGTTTTATGGCAACGGGTGAACGGATCCACTTTTTCAGGACATTACGGG
>JAFZPO010000014.1 GCA_017550305.1 Clostridia bacterium | reverse complement strand
TCCGGTAAGTAAAAATTCTTATATAACAATTAGACTTTTAAGGAATCGTTCTGGAAAGTACGATTCCTTAATTATACAGACTTTATCCCGAAACATCGCGCTTTGGCTTGACAGTTATTCCCTGCGTGCTATAATTAATTGTAAATAGACAACCAAATGAACGGAGGCTGTATTCATGCACTATACGATGACTATTGCTGGCGTTACCCGTGATCTGCCCCTTTGCCGGGTCAATGACGATCTGTACATCGGCGCGTTCGTTATTTTCGGCGATGTCGAGCTGACTGTCGCCTGTGCCCGTGATCTACTCAAGATCGCTCCGGAACACGATATTCTTATCACTGCCGAGTCCAAAGGCATTCCGCTTGTATACGAAATGGCCCGTCAGAAAGGCGAAAACCGCTACCTGATCGCACGCAAGGCGGCTAAGCTGTATATGCGCAATGTGTTCAGTACTGACGTAACCTCCATTACCACAGCTAACCGTCAGATGCTTTGCATCGATGGCGATGATGCTGAATATATGCGTGGAAAGCGTGTATTGATCGTCGATGACGTCATCTCCACCGGCGGTTCTCTGATCGCCGTTCAGAAGCTGGTCGAGCAGGCTGGCGGTATTGTCGTAGGAAAGATGGCTATTCTGGCAGAAGGTGCCGCTCAGAAGCGCGATGATATCATCTATCTCGAAAAGCTGCCTCTGTTCAATGCAGATGGTACAGTAAAGGAATAATCGCTGACTGGTATCATTCTTGTAATAAATCCCGGCTGGTTCATCATCGAACTGCCGGGATCTTCTCTTATTCGAACCTTATCTTTTTCAAGCGTTTCATCACATCATTTATTCCGCGTCCGAAGTAATCATGCAGTGTCGCATACTCCTGATACAGCTCATCATATATACGCGCGTTTTCAGCCACCGGCTGATATACATGGGCATTCTTCGGCGCCATAGCAGCAGACGCATCCTGAACAGTATCATATCCGCCCGCTTCTTTTCCTGCGGCAGTGGCAGCAAACATTGCACTTCCCAGCGCAGCTCCTTGTTTTGCGTCTACCGCACGGACGGGCATATTCAACACATCCGCATAGATCTGCATCGCCATCGCATTCTTCTGGCTGATTCCGCCTGTAGCAAAGAACTCATCTACAGCAACGCCATATTTCCTGAAGTTATCAACGATCATGCGCGTCCCGTAAGCAGTTGCCTCGATCAGTGCACGATAAATCTCTTCGGGCTTTGTCTGCAGCGTCATTCCGAGCAGCATTCCGGTAAGATCGAAATCTACGAGTATGCTGCGGTTCCCGTTAAACCAGTCAAGAGCCAATAGTCCGCTTTCTCCGGGTTTCAGTGCAGATGCAAGTTCAGTCAGATACTGCTGGATACCCATCCCTCGCTCTTTTGCAGCCTCTTCATAAGCCTTGGGCACGCAGTTTCTGCAGAACCATGCAAAGATGTCTCCTACGCTGCTCTGACCTGCCTCATATCCGAGAAATCCCGGCAGCAAGCCGTCTTCAACCACACCGCAGATACCCGGGACCTGCTTTTCTACTGTCGAAACAGTCATATGGCAGGTCGACGTCCCAACAATAGCAAGCATCTGTCCAGGGCGCGTCACTCCCGCACCGGCAACACAGACATGCGCATCAATATTGGCCGCGGAAACAGCGGTCCCCGGCATAAGACCGAGCTTTTCAGCCATATCCGGCTTTACCATGCCGGCACGGCTCCCGATCGGAATGACCGGCGCAAAACATTTCTCCTCGATCACGTTTTCAAGCCGCGGATCGATTGCCGCAAAAAATTCATGGGAAGGATAGCCTGTCTGTTTATTATAGAAGTTCTTGTAGCCCGCAGAACAGGAATTACGTGTATCTGCACCAGTCAGCAGCCATACGAGCCAGTCTCCGGCCTCAACATACTCATACATCGTGTCATACAGGACAGGATCTTCATCAAGCAGTTCCCAGATCTTGGGCAGTGTCCATTCACTGGACACCTTTCCGCCATAGTTCGCATGCCACTTTTCTTTACGTTTTTTAGCAATCCTGTCGATCTCATCCGCTTTCTGCTGTGTTGAATGATGTTTCCACAGTTTTACATAAGCATTGGGATGGTTCTTAAACTCTTCCGTAAAGCACAGCGGCCTGGCCGACCGGTCTACAGGCAGCATCGTGCATGAAGTAAAGTCAATGCCTAATCCGATAATATCCGCTGGCTGGACGCCACTGTTTTTCACGACAGCGGGAACAATCGTAAACAACGCATCCAGATAATCCTGCGGATGCTGCAGTGCCCAATCCGGGCCAAGCGGAGTACCGTCCGGCAGGTTTTCGGTCATTACAGCATGGGGATACTCAAAGACAGATGATGCCAGTTCATGGCCATCAGAAACATCGACCAGCAAAGCACGAGCAGATAACGTACCGTAATCGATTCCGATCGTATATTTAGACATTATCTCCACCTCATTTCCAAGTACAGTGTATCACACAAATCGAGGTTGTGCACGCAAAATCATTGATTTCCATTCTTTTTTTCGATGTATTATGCTATACTGAATACACCTAGACGAAAGCGAGGTCACATCTGATGATCGATCTTCACGCAATACAAACCGAGGTTGAAAAACTGATCCGTAAGGCCGGAGAGATCATTTTGTCAGCCAGTTCTTCGCCCGTTCATCAGAAAGGCGGTCACTTCAATTATGTGACTGATACCGATATATCCATTCAGGCAATGCTGAAGGACGGGTTAATGGCGCTCATTCCCGGATGCCTTTTTTTTGCCGAGGAACAGGAAAACGAACAGCTGACGGACCAATACACCTGGGTCGTTGACCCTCTGGACGGCACCAATAATTTTATCCGCGGAAGAAAGTATTCCTCAGTATCGATTGCTCTGCTCAAGGACAGGAAATGTATCCTGGGTGCAGTTTATCAGCCTTTCCACAATGAACTCTATACTGCCATCCGCGGCGAAGGCGCATTTATGGATGGTGTGCCTCTACATGTCAGCACACTTCCTTTCAGCAAGGCACTTGTCGATTTCGGTTCCTCGCCTTACTACCGTGAACTTACCGAAGCAACTGCTTATGCGTTCCGCGAGTTCCTTTTAAAATGCGGAGATGTCCGCCGTGTCGGTTCCGCAGTCATGGACTGCTGCGACATTGCCAGCGGACGCGCTGAGATCTTCTGGGAAATGAAGCTTTCACCCTGGGATTTTGCTGCCGGGTCACTGATGGTCGAAGAAGCTGGCGGCTGTTTCATTATGCCTTACGAGGTTAAAGTGGACCTTGGGCGTCCTGCAGCCATCCTGGCTACCAACGCGGTATGCAGGGATCAGGCTCTTGAAATCCTGCTTGCCGCAAAGGAGCGGATGAGGGAATGATACTGTCCTCACCGCACGTTCATACACAGTTCTGTGACGGACGCTCCACCGCTGAAGAAATGGTGCTCTCCGCTCTGTCTCATGGCTGCCGGAGTCTGGGTTTCTCCAGCCACGCACGTCAGAATTTCGCATTTCACAGCGCCATGAGTCCGGAAGCAGAGACAGCCTATATTACCGAAGTCCGCCGCCTGCAGAAAGCATATGCTGATAAGATCCGGATCTGGCTTGGTGTCGAGCTCGATTCATATTCCTGCGCTGATACCGCGCCTTACGACTATATCATCGGTTCGGTCCACTATCTGCCTGACGAGTCCGGGTTTGTCGCCATTGACGGAGCCAGCGAGCCGCTTTATGCACTGCTGAAGAGTTTCTATAAGGGTGACGGAATCGCTATGGCCAGGGATTATTATCTGGCATACGGTGCCATGATGCGGGCGCGCAAACCGCAGATCGGAGGTCATTTTGACCTGCTCCGCAAATGGAACAAGGCATGTCATCTCTTTGATGAGGATAGTCCGTTATACCGTCAGCATGCCTTGTACGCGCTGGAAGCCGCATATGAAAGCGGAGTGATCCTTGAGGTCAACACGGGCGGCATGGCACGTTACGGTGCCGAAAGTCCTTATCCCGCCAAATGGCAGCTGGAAGCCTGGCATGAAATGGGCGGCGAAGTCATCCTGGCCTCCGATTGCCACTACGCGCCTGACCTGCTTTCACACTATAACGATGCAGTAGAACTGCTGCGCAAGATCGGATATGAAAAAGTCCGTGTGCTCGGCACGGACAGGGAAATGTTTGAAGAGACAGAACTTGAACCGGTTCAGCTGTAGATCCGCGGGACCCGTTTCCCGATCACTGCGGTACACTCATTGCGGTTCAGCTTTCCGACCGAAGCATACTCAGTCAGGGAAATGCCGTCACCCAGCAGTGTGACCTCATCGTTCTGCGAGACACCGGGAATATCCGTTATGTCGGCCATCATCTGATCCATACAGATGAGGCCGACTATTTTTGCGCGCATTCCGTGGATCATTATCTCGCCGCAACGGCTGAAAACACGCGGATATCCGTCCGCATAACCTGCCGAAATCACTGCGATACGCGCATCATGGTCAAGAGGGTGCTCGTCATCATAGCCGATCAGGCTGCCTGAAGGAACGGAGAAGACACGTGCTACACGCGCCATGAACCGTACCGTAGGTTTCGGCAGCTCACCGGTCATTCCCCGCGGTGCGTTGCCATACAGCATAGCGCCGACCCTGACAGCCTGATACTGCCATTGCGGATACCGTACGATACCGATCGAGTCAAGCATATGCACCAAAGGCGGACAGATGCCTTCGCTTCTCAGTTCGCACAGAATGCGCTCCAGCGCTTCATGCTGCCTGATGTCCGTTTCCTTGTCATGCAGAGCCAGATGCGTATAGATTCCCTCTGCATCGAGATTAGGCAGGGCAGAACAGCGTCTGATCTCATTCACCGCTCTACCGGATTCAAACCCGATCCTGTATAGTCCCGTGTCCACCTTATAATGGATCCTTGCAGAACATCCAAGCTCCTGTGCAGCCTCAGAAACACGCTTTGCCGAATCGTAGCTTCCGACCGTGAGCCTGATCCCGGCATACACTGCATCCATTACCGCACCGCCCAGTGTTTCCCCCATACAGAGGATCCAGGCATCCGGCAAAGCTTCATGTAAAGAAAAGGCCTCACTTAGGCAGGCGACGGAATACCGCCTCACCCCGTGAGCCCAGAGCAGTCTGGCCACAGGAACAGCGCCGAGACCGTACGCGTCCGCTTTCAAAACAGCGATCAGTTCCGTCTGCGGGCTGATCAGGCGGCGTGTTACCTCAAGGTTATGGATGATCGCTGCCGTATCAACCTCCAGCCAACAGCGGGCACGGGGATGATCATGCATAAAGCGCTCCTCCTCAGGTATGGTTTTTCGGATCAGCAGCATCGGCAAACGCGTTGCCAATGATATAGAACGATATCGTTATGATACTCAGCACGATCGTCGGGAAGAGCAGCTGGTATCCCTGTGAAGTGGATATCAGGCGTCTGCCGACATTAATCAGGTTGCCGAGTGAAGGCATGCTGACAGGCAGTCCCAGGCCGATATACGTAATGAACACCTCGCTGCCTATCGCGCCGGGAACAGCCAGAGCCATCCTCAGCATGATTACGGAAACGAGATACGGCAGCAGATTGCGCAGGATAATGCGCGCAGGACGACTGCCCAAACATCTTGAAGCCAGATTGTAATCCCTGTCGCGGATAATAATGATCTGATTGCGGATAAAGCGTGCCATACCGACCCAGCCTGTCAGGCACATGGCAAAAATCAGCGTACCGATGCCGGGATGCATGATATAGGAGATCAGGATCAGCACGATCGTGGTAGGCACATTATCCACAACGTTATATACAGCCGTAAGCAGTCTGTCCAGCTTACGGATATAACCCCAGAGCACACCGATTACGATACCGATGAACGCTTCGATCACGGCTACGGAAAAGCCGATGAAGAGAGAGGTGCGTGTCCCGCGCCACACCAGCGCCCACAGGTCCTGGCCAAGGTTATTCGTGCCAAACACGAACGGGGCGGTGCTGGGCAGAACATGCAGATCACAGTCCCTGTTCACAGTCGCTACGTTGTCTTCGATTGTAATATACTCACTGCGTACAAACAACGGATCACCGTTGTTCGTATAATCGGCAGGAGCGGAATACAGTTTAATCGGGAAATTGCTCCTTGACTCATAAGGAACCGCGGTAACATCCTCGGGCAGCTTCAGTTTAGTTGAAAAGTCATTTTTAACATACCCTGTCTGGCCATTGTACTCGACCTTACAGTACTCATCCCCATATTCAACAACCGTGAATACAGTCCTTGCCTTCAGGCTTTCAAGGACATTGCTGACCGCTGTCCATTCACTGTTCTCATAAGGCGTCACGATCAGCACATCGCCTGCTTTTGCCTGTACAAGAACAGTAGTCAGGGAAGGCGACACATTGCTCATCTGCATTTGTGTAGTCGGATGATTGATGATCTTTCCGGACGGATACTGGTTGGGAAGGAACGGTTGTATAACAGTGAAAGCGAGCAGCACTACCAGGATCATGAAAGCAATCGCCGCAGCCCTGTTCCGGATAAAGGCACGGAACGTGCTTTTCCAGTAGGAATAATCCGAGTATCCCGCTCTTTCAGCATTCGCGGCATCATACTCCGCAAAGCCGAAAGGATCGCTTTCGCGCTTTTTGCGGAGCTCCTCATTCATCCTGTCTTCAAGAGGTGTTGTTTTGATCTTGCGTAGCAGGCCCATCAGCGCGCATCCTCCTTTTTCGTAAAGGTGATGCGCGGATCGATCAGCGCCATCAGAAGGTCGCCAAGAAGCAGGCCGATGATACCGACACTGCTGAAGATCATGACCAATGCCTGTACCATAGGATTGTCCTGGCGCCCGATCACGTCGACAAGGAGGCCGCCCATACCGGGTACAGAATAAAGTGATTCAATATAAATCGATCCGCAGATCGTGAACATCAGCGAAGTCGGGATATATTGGATCATCGGCACGAACGCATTGCGGAAAACATGCTTGGCAGTTATTTTCCATGAGGTCATGCCTTTTGCCCTTGCAAGCTTTACGTAATCCTTATTGCTTTCATCCACCATATACCTGCGCAGCCACATGGCATAATACGCGATATTGCCAAGGGACATGCTGAATACAGGCAGGATCCAGGTTTTCCAGTCGCTGCGGTCAAACAGCATTCCGATCTGGAGTGCTCTCGTTCCATACGACTGCAGATAGATATAATAGACGGCAGCGGGAACAGCATTGATCAGAACAATGAATACCGTTCCGAACTTATCCCAGAATTTACCTTTTGAACGCGCCATAGCCATGCCGAGCGGAAGCCCCAGCAGCATGGCAACGCCCATTGCCATGACCCCCAGTTCAATGGACAGGGGTGCTTTCTGCGAAATGATATCGATGATCGGAGCGCCGGCGCGGTATCTGGAAGAAACGCCAAGATCGCCGTGGAGAAGTGAATTAAAAAACCGCAGAAGCTGGATATGCATAGGCTGATCAAGGCCCAGCTGTGCCAGCTTGGCGGCAATCATCGCGTCATCCATTTTATCGATATTGTCAAGATATCCTTCAATCGGCATCTGACGAAGAAGGATAAAAACAATCGTCAGGATGACAGCCAGTGTAACGGCAGCGGAAAGCAGCCTTTTCCCCACATATTTGATCAAAAAACGTACTCCTCAGAAAATGCGCAGGAACGGCAGGGGGACGAATGCCCCCTGCCGCCTATCAACGAAACGTTGTCAGTCCTGGGCCAGTGCAGCGACTTCGCTCTCCCACTGATCCAGTGCATCATAGTACTGGTCGGTGCTCATGGGAGCATCCAGGAGCTTGACGCCCTTATAGCGTTCCTTGGACATACCGCAAGCGGTGAACGGGACCGTGAACGGATCGATGCGGCTGGCGCTATAGCCGCCGGTGGTGAATCCGAACGGGATCAGGATGGCATGCTCGATCAGATAAGCCTCAGCTTCGGCGAACGCCAGATAACGGGCTTCCATGTCGTCATAGATCGCCATGGCCTTGATGACGAGCTCATAGTATGGAGCCATCACTTCGTCCATGTCCTCGTTCTTGTAAGCGAACTGATACTTGTTCGGGCTCGCGAAAGAACCATCAGAGAAGGGCTCGGTGAAGGTCTGAGGATCATCATAGTCAGGGCCCCAGTTGGTCTTGCAAATGGCATAATTGCCGGCTTTGCGTACATCGGATACGAAGCTGTTGGCCATGCTGTGCTCAACAACGATATCGATGTAGTCAGTACCGAGCAGGCCTTCGAGCTGGGATTCCACAGCCTGGCTCTCATCAGCCCAGGCATCGCCAGAGCCGTAGGGAAGCAGGATCACGACGGGCAGCTTGACGCCGGCTTCTTCCAGTTCCTTCTTGGCGGCTTCCTTGTACTCAAGGGCCTTGTCAGGCTGGTAAGTGCCGTTGCCCAGCGCGCTGATCTCGGCCAGAGCGCCCATGTTGCTGTAATCCACGCCGTTCAGATGCACGAAGTTCTTCGGCGTAATGCTGTTGAACATCAGTTCCTCTGCTGCATCGCCGTCATTGATCACACGGGCATACAGGCGGTCAAAGCCGTAATACAGAGACTTGCGGAAGTTCTCGTTGACAACAGCCTTCTTCCAGTTTTCAGGCTCATACTCCTCTCCGAACTGAGGATCATAGTTGAAAGCATAGAAGTAGCTGTAGAAGCTGGTCGGACGGGAAGGACGGATCAGATCAGCCTTCTCGGGATCGCTCAGCCATTCCTTGGCGATCGTGGTGCTGATTGAAGCGCTGTCAACTTCGCCGCGAAGATACATTTCGGGAGAAATGGTGGAAGCTTCAGCGTTGTAGGTGAAGGACAGCTTTTCAATAAAGACATTCTCGATATCCCAGTACTCGGTATTCTTGCTCAGCACGCGGCGCTCCTGGGGAGCAAACTCGCTGAGGACATAAGCACCGCAGTAAAGGATCGTATCGTTGCCGGTCGCAAGACCGAAGTCAGCGCCTTTCTCAGCAAGGAAGGGGCCGTAAACAGGCATAAAGGAGACATAGTCCAGCATGGACAGGAAGAAAGGAGTGGGCTGCATCAGCGTGTACTCCAGGGTATAATCATCAAGAGCCTTGATGCCGACAGTGGCAAAGTCATCAGTCTCCTGGTCATAGAACGCCTTCGCGCCGGCGATGTAGGAACGCAGGATGGAAGCGCCGCTGGAAGCGTTGTCCTTATTCAGGATATACTTTGCAGACTCAATGAAGTCATTGGCAGTCACTTCGGCGACCACGTTGCACTGGGCATCCACCCACTTAACGCCCTTGCGGATGGTGAAGGTCCAGGTCAGGCCGTCTTCACTGGTCACCCAGCTCTCAGCCAGAGAGGGCTGCAGCTGGCCATAACGGTCATACTCCACCAGCGTGTCAACCAGGTTGCATGCAAGGGAGAAGTTGTTCGTTACGGTGGTGGTCAGATAATTCAGAGTAGTGATCTCACTGGAATACAGTGAAGTGTAAGCATTCCCTTCAGCCATAGCAGGCAGAAGGCCGATGACCATCAGCAGTGCGAGTACTAATGAAAGCAGCTTCTTCATCGGGATACCCTCCTTTTGTCCAAATAAAAATACTGATTTGACAAGTGCATTATAGCATAAACAAAGCATTCGTCAAATCAAATATGGTTTTTTGTGCAAATCAGAAAAAACTTTGCACGTTCTGCCCACTATATATAGTAGAAATATGGATACAGCAACACTATTATCTGCGGATTCCGAGCAATGTGATCGCCTGTGCGAGCGTCTTGACCGGGATCAGTTCGGCACCGAGCGTGTTCTTGACATGTTTTGCCGAGTCATACGGGCACATGATCTTTTTAAAGCCCAGGCGTACGCACTCGCTGATCCTGCGCTCCATCTGCGTGATCGCCCTGACTTCGCCCGTTAGCCCTACCTCGCCCATGATCGCGAGATCTGACGGCACTGCCACTTCCTGCAGTGATGAAGCAACCGCAACGCACAGCGGCAGGTCAACAGCCGGCTCTGAAAGCGACAAACCGCCTGCTACATTGACATATACATCCTGGTCATAGAGGCGCAGCCCTGCGCGTTTCTCAAGCACGGCAAGC
>JAFZPO010000084.1 GCA_017550305.1 Clostridia bacterium | reverse complement strand
TCCTGGCGCATCCAGAAACGCGACATATCGCTGACGACCAGCGCGATTCTGTCATCCGGCACGATCCATTCCCTGAGCGCAGGCGCGCCGATGGGCGCTTCAAGCGCTGCCGCAAGAGCGGCGGGAATATCTATCAGCGGCGGCACTTCATTGCCGTGCAGCACACCCAGGATGTTTTTCTCATCCAGTTCAAAGGATACGCTGCCGCTGCCGTAAGCAAAGGTGAAGGATCGCATTGCCTACCTCCATAATTGGAATAAAAATACGGGAATGATTATAACATGCAGAATTCACGATGTCCATACGCCGCAAGGAATGCGATGGCCTCCCTGCTGTTCATGTTTTGTTTGTTATGCCGTAGAAAACAAAATATGGCTACTCCGGGAGATTCAACCACGAGTTCAATGACAGGGCGGTTTGGGTGCAGTAGAATTAAAACGCAAAATCAAAAAAGAGAGGGAAAAGATGATGGAAAACAACGACATCCTCAAAGCGAAGATCCAGAAGCTTCTCAAGGACATCAAGGTGTACGAACAGGCGATCAGTGACGCACAGAACGCACTTGACGCTGCGGAGCGGGAACTGAATGAGGCCATGGAAGAGCAGCTGGAAAAGTATCGTGCAGAGGAAGAAATCAGCGGACAGCAGTAAGCGCAGCCAGCATAGACAGCACTGAATATAATAACTAATTTCAAATCTTTTGCTCCCGTGATGGGAGCTTTTTCATACGTTGGAACAATTAGATCAACAAAGCTGTATGCCGAAATGGAACGCCAAAAAAACAACACCGCAGGAGTCTTCCTGCGGCAGAGATTTGAATCTCGGTTTTATCGGGATCAGGATTTCGTCGATCGGCACCTCGAGGAGGTGGCTGAGGGCGAAGAGGTTGTCCGTGCTGGGCAGCGACTTTCCTGCCTGCCATTTGTAGATAGCCTGGGGAGCTTCGAACCCGAAGTACTTCTGGAGGTCGGCTACCGTCAGCCCTTTGGCTTTCCGCAGGTCGCAGATGTTCTTGCCCGTTGCGGCGAGGTCGATCACCGGATAAGTATCAGCACCCATCATTGAACTCCTTTCCGTTCACACGTCGGTTTACGCTGGTCACGAGAGAGAAGCCGGAGCATCCTTTCTGCTGCCCCGTTTTTTGGCTGCGGGAGCTATTTTAGCATAACAAAAAACGCATTGCAATAGTGAAATGTAGATTATTTACAGATTTTGCAAGGGATAATTACTGCCCCAAAATGATCCTGGAGTATTTCCACTCGGAACTGCTTCTGGTTACCGGAGTGACAGTGTTCCGGATTTCCGCTGTTTGTGATTGAACCCCTCTGTGAACATAGAAATCCCCCAAGTAGGTTTGATAATTCAGTATCCTACTTGGGGGAAGCATATCATATCAGCAGTTTCCCGATGTCTTGGGGATTACGCTTTTAGATATGGAAGAATACGCTGAACCAACTGGGCGCATGGTAGATGATGTAGCCGGCAGGGCCAACGAAGGACCAGCCGAGCAGCAAGCCGGTAACAAAGGCGCTGAGCCATACACTGTTCGTGACCTTGTACAGCCTGCGGCACAGATATACGGTGATGGGTACAGCCAACAGGAACTGGTAGGTGAACTGCCAGCTGGCGAACTGGGAGCCGCCGGAATGCAGTACCAGAATGTTGATCCAGGCGACAAGCCAGATACCCACGGAGCTAAACAGCACGTTCAGCAGCTCATCCAGCCATTCGGGGATATCGGTGCGGCGATGGTAGTTCATCATGGCGCCGCTGATGACCAGCTGCACAAACGTAAACACCATGGTAAGCAGTACATACCACCAGTGTTCCACCTTGAGCTCGTCGAACGCGAACATCCACATTCTGTAATCCTGGTTGAACAGGTATTTGCTGATTGCAAATGTTCCGTATGCCGCGAAGATCAGGATCAGGGACATCAGCAAAGTCTTGAGCACGCCCTTGAAGCCGAGATTGATGTTCAGCTGAGGCAAATTGGTTTTGCCGTAGCGTTTTTTGTCGATCACGCAGCACACAGCCAGCTCCACCAGGGAGACCGCGGCGAACAGGCCCAGGAAGATCGGGGCAAGCCAGAACGCGGGCCACAGCGGGAAGAAGTCGCTGCTGTACAGCCTGGGCGCCATAATGTTTTTGTTGACCCAGTAGATGATCAGGAAGCTGACTACCAGCGAGATACAGCCAATGACCAGGTAGCGCTTCTTGGAGAAGGTACGGCCGTTCGGCTGATTCTTGCCGACGCAGTCCGCGAAGAACGCCGTCTTGCACAGGATGCCGGCAAGCGGTACCAGCATGAACAGCATGGCACACATCGCCAGTAGATTCAGGCACTCACGAAGCATGAATACCGAGTTGGTCGGCGCCAGAGGCTTGGTAGCCGCATCGCTAAGATTGCCGCAGTTATACTGCAAGGTCTGCGTCATGAACACCACGGCATCCGCGGTTGTGGCGACGGAGAAGAAGTTTTTGCTGTGCGTCTCACGGTTATAGGTCACAAAGCGGACCTGGCGGTTGTCCATGGCTGCTTTCATAGCTGCGTTCGTAGCCACAGAATCATTGATGGTGCCGACGACCGTGCTCTTCTGGCCCGGATCGTCAATGGCATACCATGTGTCGGTCGCGATCTTGCCTTCCATGTACAAGCCGTCCAGGCCGTACGCGCTGGTGATGTACGCCATCGAGTCGTAGGTGCCGCTCAGGCAGGCCGCGTTCACCTGGGCGTTACGCTTTACCGTAATGCCGCCAACAGTGACTTCCTTACGGGGCATAATACTGCCGCCTGTTGTGCCGATAATCAGCACGGAACGGATGCGGGTGTCATACCATTCCTGTCTTTCTGCTTTGAGGTACTCATAGTAGGCCAGCTGATCCGCGTTCAGACGCGCCTTAGCAAGCTCATCCGCGTCCATCAGGATCTCTTCTTCGGTAAATGTCTGGCCGAATGTTTCATACAGCACATTGATCATCAGATCGTTCATCGTAAAGTGGGTGATATCCAGCAGTGCGGCACGCTCGCACTTCATGGAACCCATGGAGTGACCGGCGATACCTATGCGGGTCTGGTCCACAAACTTGCAGGAGCGCAGAAAATCAACCGCGTCCAGTACGCCGCCGCTGATGCCGAAGGCACTGTATTTGTCCACGCCCATGTCGGTCTCATCATACTCCGGCATTTCACTGCCGCTGGTTCCGTAAGCGTTAATGTTGAATACTACAAACTCACGGCGGGCCAGCTCCTCAGCGATGCCCTTGTAGTTGCCTTTGTTAACGCCGCCGCCGTGGACCACCACAACAGCGGGGATCTTGTCCTCATCACTGATGCCGTTTGGATAGTACAGGTCGCCTTCCAGTTTCGCTCCGCGGGCATCAATGACTACCTTCTGCACCTTGATGCGTCCGCCACAGGAGGTGATCAGCTGCGCACAGCAGTTGAACACCAGAATCGCCGCCACCAGTATCAGAAACAGATGCCAGCAGCCGGCCTTTGTCTTAAGACTCAGCCAGTTTTCCTTCTTTTCCATGTTCCTGACTCCTCCCTATATTCTTTTGTTTCGGATACAACGCTGCACCCTGTTTGTTCTAATATATTCCACGGATGTATATTATGTCAATAATAATTATAAAATTACATTAATTCTACTTATAAAATTACATTAATTCTAAAAAAAAACATGGCGTTGCCCGCACAGTTTCTTAAAACTTGCATCTGCTTTTTTGTTGGTGGTATACTATAAATAGGAAGACAGAAAAGAGGAACCGCAATGGAGTCGTATATCAACCTTGACAAGAATATGACGGTCACCACAGCGACTGAGAATCAGGCGCTGACCTGGTATGACGTGCGCAAAACGCCTTTCAGCCTGCATGGGTTTTATGAGCCTCTGACGGAGCCGTATTTCCACCGCCTCCCGGACGATGTGGGACAAGCTACAAGCGAGGCCGTATTCAGACTGCAGCAGGAAAGCGCAGGCGGCCGCGTCCGCTTTTCGACCGATTCGCCGTATATCGCCATCCGCGCGAAATACCGTGTCGTCGGGCGTTCTTCGCATCTGACACTGGTCTCTACTGCCGGCTTTGACCTGTATGAAGACGGGCCGTTCGGCAGCCTCTACGTCAAGGAATTCCGAATGCCGTACGATATGGCGGATCAGTATGAACAGCTGATCGTGATGAAGCGGCAGGGAATGCGCGCGTATACGATCAACTTCCCTGTTCACTCTGTTGTCGAAACATTGGAAGTCGGCCTGCATCCCGAGGCAAAGCT
>JAFZPO010000083.1 GCA_017550305.1 Clostridia bacterium | reverse complement strand
CTCCTCGGTATCGGGAACATTCAGTTTCTCCCGGATCACTTCCGCATCACGGATGCCCATGCTCAGGGTATCATATCCCGCATTGCTCGCGGCCAGTACCAGGTATGCGTCATGCAGGCCCAGGTCATACGCGCCCCAGCCGTTGCCGATCTCGTTGACAGGCACGCCATTCGAGAACCCGACGTTGTCCTTGACATAGGTCGTCACGATCAAGGCGGCATTCTCCGAGTTGCCGCAGTTGAACGGCGGAAGCGCCGCTTCACGCAGGTCTTCCAGTATCTCGGGTGTCTCCACCACATAGCAGCGTGCTGTCTGCTGGTTCTTCCAGGACGGCGCCTGCTGCGCTTCCTTCACGATCTCGACAAGCGCTTCATGATCCGCCGCAGAAACATAGTCTCTGACGCTCCGGCGTACGACGATCAGATCTTTGAATTCCATATCCCTGCATCCTTTCTCTGTCAGGTCCCCTTCGCGCATAGTATTTGGACCGGTTCAATCCACAAAGGTGACTTCGTTCCTCTTCTGCGGCATGAGATGGCGCGGCGGGAGCCCGTTTTCGGTCGCAGGATAGCCGATGCTCAGCGCGCCGTATACACGCTCGTATTCCTTCATGCCAAGCGCCTGCAGGTACGCAACGATCTCAGGCTCCTCGTTCAGCCATTTGAGCTGGTTGATCCAGACACTGCCCAGGTCCAGCGCATTGGCTGCCACCATCATGTTCTCAAGCGCGCATGCACAGTCGGCGATGTTGTTGCCATAATCCCTACGGTTCGCAACAACGATCAGCACGGGCGTGTTATAGCAGAAAACATACCCGCCCTTCTTCGCTGCAGCGATCGAGCGCCGCATGCTCGCGTACGTGTTCTCATCCGCTTCCATGCCGGCGAATGCCTTTTCCACCATCGCGATGAGCCTGCGGATCACTTCCTGGCTCCGGATCACCAGGAAATGGTTCGTCTGGTTGTTCCCGCCGCTTGGCGCCTGCCGTGCGGCATCCAGGATTCTGTCCAGCTTTTCCTGCTCAATCGGGTCCGGCCTGAAATTCCGTGTGCTCCTTCTCGTCAGGATCGCCTCAAATGCTTCCATACATGCTCGCCTACCTTTCCTTCAGGGTCCTCAGCGGATCTCCCGGGTTTCTTCCAGGATCTCGGCTTCCGTATTCTCTTCCACAAAGCGTGATATCTCTTCCATGACGCTGTCAGCCATGGCACTGTGCGGTACGACCGCGGCAGCGCTGATCACGATGATCTGATGCGTGTCCTGCTCGTCTGTTTCCGCAGCAGACACATGGAACCTGTTCTGAAGCTGTCCGACAAGGCTTTTGACGATCATCCGTTTTTTCTTAAGACTATGCACCCATGGTGCATGCAGCCTGAACGTAATGGCAGCAATGATCATTCCACCGACCTCCTATGTCCTTATGCGGGTACGCCTCACATCGCCAGCATCTCTTCTGCTGTCGGCATATCACCGATTCCTTCTGCGTAATGTGCCGTTATGACTTCCAGTTTCTCATTCATATAGAAGAACGCGGGGAGCTGTTCTTCAATGCCCTCATATTCCCCATGCGTGTATCCGAGTTCGCGGATGGCTTCCCGCTTCTTTCTGAATTTCTGCAGGGTCTCTTCACTGCCCAGCATTTCTTCCCTGCTTCCGGCGGGCTTAATTTCAAGGTCGTTATACAGTTTATACTCAGGATCGCAGATGATCGGAAAGCTCAGAGGCTCATCCTGAAGCGCCGCGCGGATCGATTCAGGCGTGGACTGCATCACGACAGCGACAGATACTCCCTTTTTCTTAAACTGCTCATGGTTTATCTGAAGCATATGCACATCATACCGGCAGGACGGGCAGCCGATATAACGCAGGACTACCAGCATCAGGGGCTTCCCGCCCGCGATCCGGCTGATCGTCGTCGCTTCTTCAAATTGTGTTGTCACGGTGTAATCCGGGAAGATGCTTCCTGCTGACAGTTTCGCCATATGGGTAATCCTCCTTATGTGATGATACTCAGGCCTCTCCGCTGCCTGAGCATCCACTCATTCTCTATATTACAGGCAGTCGTGGAAGATTGCGACAACATCCTCGCACGTCAATGATACATACGCATTGCTCAGGCGTCCGCCGCCGTTGGCCTGGTTCGCCATATCCTCGAAATGCTCCGTCCCGATGCCCAGCGCCGTCAGTGTCATGGGGATCCCGGACTCCGTGAAGAACGCTTCCAGTGCGTCGATGCCGGCCATGGCCAGTGCCTGTTCGTCCTCGCCATCCAGCCCCCACACATTTCGCGCGAAACGCACGAAGCGGCCGGTACAGGAAGGATCCTTCCTGAGGATATAGCGCATCCAGCGCGGGGTCAGGATCGCGAGCCCGACGCCGTGTGTGATGTCATAATATGCAGAGAGCTGGTGCTCCATAGCATGGCAGGACCAGCCTGTGCCCTGCTTGCCGTATGCGGGAATGCCGGAGCACGCGATCGAGGAATCCGCCATGAGGTTCGCGCGGGCGGAATAATTGTCCGGCTCTTTCAGCGCGATGGGCAGGTTCCTGATCACGGACTTGAGGACAGTCTCAGAAATACCGTCAGCCAGATCGCTGTCATCCGTGCGTGAGAAATAGTTTTCCAGGATATGACTCATGATATCCGCGGAACCGGCCGCTGTCTGATACTTCGATACCGAGAATGTATAGGTCGGGTCACAGATCGATACTGCCGGGAAAGTAAAGGACTTGCCGATCTTCTGGTTGGTCTTCATGTTCGAGATGACACCGCCGCCATCATACTCGGAACCGGTCGCGCTCAATGTCAGAATGTCCACCAGCGGCAGCGCCTTCAGCGTCCCGTGCTTCGAGGTGACCATCTCCCACAGGTCGTCCCCTTCCCAGTAAACACCGGCCGCGATCGCCTTTGCGCAGTCGATCGTGCTTCCGCCGCCGACTGCGAGGATCACGTCAACACCGTTCTGTTTGCACAGCTCGACGCCTTTTTCGACCGACTCGATGCGCGGGTTCGGTTCAATGCCTGCCAGCTCGGTCACAATGTACCCGCCCTTGTTCAGAATCTCCATGACCTCGTCATACAGTCCGATCTTCTTGATCGAGCCGCCGCCGTACGCCAGCAGCACGCGCTTTCCGTAAGGGCGCAGTGATTCGTCCAGGCGGGATATCTGGCCTTTGCCGAAGTGGATCACGGTCGGGATATCATGTGTGTAATTGAGCATATCTCTTCGTCCTCCATATGTATGATCAGGGCAGGAACTTCCCTGAAGCCAGGTAGAGCTCATACCATTCGTGATGCGTCAGATGCACGTCCGCGGCTGTGCAGAGGTCTTTCAGATGCTGCGGATTCATGGTCCCCACGATCGCCTGCATCCGTGCGGGATGCCTGAGGATCCATGCGATCGCGACTGCTGCTTTTGATATACCGTATTTCCCGCCGATCTCCCCGAGTACCCTGTTCAGTTCGGGAAAGTCGGGATGATCCACAAAGCAGCCTCCGAACATGCCGAACTGCAGCGGCGACCAGGCCTGGACCGTGATGTCATGGAGACGGCAGTAGTCCAGCAGCCCGTTATCGCGGTCAGTCGAGCGGTCGGTCGTCAGGTTGTTGAGATAGAGCGCGGGATCAACAAGCTGTGTCTGGTCAAGCGAGAACTGCAGCTGGTTGATCACAAGCGGCTGCTTTACATACTTCTTCAGGAGCTCGAGCTGTCCGGGCGTCACATTGCTCACGCCGAAGAAGCGGACCTTGCCCTGCGTATAAAGGGTATCAAAGGCTTCCGCGACCTCTTCGGGATCATAGAGCAGATCCGGGCGGTGCAGGAGCAGTACATCCAGGTATTCCGTCTTCAGCCTTTTCAGGCTCTCATCGGCGCTCTGCAGGATGTCGTCCCGGCTCCAGTCGAACTCCCTGCGGTCAAAGTGCAGGCCGCACTTGCTCTGGAGGATCACATCCTCGCGTTTCAGGCCCGTCAGCGGGAACGCATCGCCGAAGCGCGTCTCGGCTTCGCCGTTTCCGTAGCATGTCGCATGGTCATAGAAATTGATCCCGTTCTCGGCAGCAGTACGGATGATCCCGGCCGCGTCTTCGACGGAAAGCGCAGGCATGCGCATGCATCCGAGCACGATGGCGGAAGCATCCTGCGGTCCGTTCATGATATCCAGTCTTTTCAAGTGCTTGTCCCCCTTGCCGTATTCATAGAAAGATCATTGACATTATACATACAGCTGTGTAAACTTACTATAAACCTTAAAGTGAACTCTAAGTCAATGGAGGAGCAGAAAATGTACACGATCCGGGAAGTATGTGAAAAGACCGGCCTGACATCACATACGCTGCGTTATTACGAAAAGGAAAAACTTCTGCCCAGCGTCGGCAGGAGCGCCGGCGGTTTCCGCCAGTATACGGATGAGGACATGGAAACGCTAGCGATGATCTGCTGCCTCAAGAATACCGGCATGTCGCTGCAGGAGATCGCGCAGTTCATGACGCTGGCCAGGGAAGGCGACTCAACGCTGGAAGCCAGGTGTGAGATGCTCAGAAAGCACCGTGAAAACGTGCTCGGGCGCATGGAAGAAATGCAGCGCTATCTTGACAAGGTCACCTGCAAGTATGATTGCTACTCAAAGCGGCTCGCGGAATACAGGCAGAAGCAGGGAGAATAACATTAATATGACCGGCACGAAGTGCATCGACGTCACGGATCTCACACGTCAGGAGACGTTCGGCGGGGAAAAAGGGAACCGCCGTTTCACTGTCCGCTTCTACTATCCTGGAAAGGATGATCCGGAAAGACAACCCGCGGAACTGCTTACAGAAAGCAAGCGAAAACTCTGCGGCAGGAAAGCCGACTTCACGCTCTATAACCGGCGGGTACGTACATATGAAGATCTTGACATACAGGACGGCCGTTTCCCGCTGATCCTTTTCTCCCACTCCTACGGCGGGTACGCGGAACAGAATTCCGATCTGTGCTCATTCCTGGCAGAACGCGGCTATATTGTCGCTTCAGTCGCCCATACATATGAAGCCGAAGAGACCATATTCACAGACGGCACGGTCATTCCCGCCGATCCGTCTCTGATCGAAAACAATGAGCCGCTGATCCCCACCCTCAGGCTGGCACTGCGGAAGCTGAGCCCCGAGGAAGCGCTGGTACGCTTTAGTGCGTATCAGGAAAAATACGGCCGGTACAGCGCAGACCATCTGGAGTCATGGCTCCAGGATGACCGCTGTGCGATGCGCACGATCCGTGAAATGACAGAGACCGAGGGCTCATTCCTTTATCATAAGATCGATTATTCACACGGCATCGGCGTGACGGGGCACTCATACGGAGGCAATGCCGCCTACGCGCACTGTCTTGAGGACGATGAGATCAGCTGCGGAGTGAATATGGACGGTGGACTGTTCGGCCATTTCGGAGAAGAAGTGAATCACAAACCGTTCATGCAGATCGTCAACAAGCTGAATACCAATTTTGTCACCCGCTGCTTCTTCTATCATGACAAAGCCGTACATTTCCTGAAGTTCAGACACATGATGCACCAGGGTTTCACGGACCTCAAGCTGATCATGAAACTCCCGATCGTGGTCGGAAAAGAAGACCCGGTCCTGGCGCTGGATACCCTGAACGAAGCACATGCCGCGTTCTTTGACCGGTATCTCCGGCAGGCGAATACCGGCAACAATACACCGCTTCCCATCCGGACGGAAGCGCTGGAGACATATGAAGTGCTGTAAGCACAGATAAGGACAATCATATGAGTAATATAGAGAAGTACAGGAAGTATTTCACAAAGGATTACCTGATGGGCCCCAATTCGTTCCGGCTGCTGGATGAACTGATTCGCAGGAGCCCGGATGACGTTTGTTACAGCCGCACGCTGGACCTGGGCTGCGGGTTCGCGCTGACCTCGATCTTCCTGGCGAACGAAGCAAATGCCGGAAGCGTTTATGCCTTTGACCTGTGGATCTCCGCATCCGAGAACTATACACGGATCCGGGACAACCACCTGGAAGACAGGATCATCCCGATCCATGGCGATGCCATGGACATGCCCTTCGCGCATGAGTACTTTGATTCCATCGTCAGTGTGGACGCCTATCACTATTTTGGATGTCGGGAAGGCGTATTCGCGGAAAAGATCCTGCCCTTTATCCGGAAGGGCGGGTATGCCATGATCGCCGTCCCGGG
>JAFZPO010000013.1 GCA_017550305.1 Clostridia bacterium | reverse complement strand
CGAGATGGCGTCCTTCTGGGGCTTCCTGATCACCATGGGGATCATGGCGCTGCTGAGCCTGGTCACATTTGCGTTTCCAGCGCGGAAGAAAACCTTCTACGCGCGCGAAGCCTTTGTGCTGGCGAGCCTGACCTGGCTGATGGTTTCCGCCCTGGGAAGCCTGCCTTTTGTGCTTGACAGGAGCATTCCGCACTTCATTGACGCGATGTTTGAAACCGCCTCGGGCTTCACCACGACCGGAGCGAGCATCGTGACCGATTTCAGCCGCCTGTCCATGGGCGCCAAATACTGGCGCAGCTTTACCCACTGGCTGGGCGGCATGGGCGTGCTGGTATTCCTGCTGTCGCTGGAACCGATCACCAGCGGGAGCGGCGGCGGAGATTCCATCCACATCATGCGCGCGGAATCTCCTGGCCCGCAGGTGAGCAAGCTTGTACCGCATACACTGAGCAGCGCGCGCATTCTGTACCTGATTTACATGTTCCTGACGGTCATGCTGATCGTTTTGCTGGTACTGGGCGGGATGAGCGTGTTTGAAGCGGTCACTATAGCCTTTGGCACTGCCGGCACCGGCGGTTTCGCGCTGACGGCGGAATCGATCGGCCTGTACAGCCCGTATATCCAGTGGGTGGTGGGCGTCTTCATGATGCTGTTCGGCGTCAACTTCGGCGTTTACTACCTGATCCTGCAGCGGCAGTTCAAAAAAGCGGTCCGCAATTCGGAAGTATGGATGTATCTGATCGTGATGTTCACGGCTACGATAGCCATATTCCTGTATATCAGGCCGCTGTATGGCACTGCGGACGGCCTCCGGCAGAGCTTCTTCCAGGTCAGCTCCATCATGACGACGACCGGCTTTGCCACGGCTGATTTCAATGCCTGGCCGCAGTTTGCGCGCACGCTGCTGGTCGGCCTGATGCTGATGGGCGCCTGCGCCGGCTCTACCGGCGGCGGTTTCAAGGTTTCGCGCGTGCTCATGCTTTTCAAGTCCCTGCAGCGGGAGCTCAAGCGCGCCCTGCACCCGAACGCTGTGGGGCGTGTCCATATTGACGGCGAAACGGTTTCCAACGAGACGATCGCCAATACCTACGCGTTTCTGGTGGCTTACTGCCTGATCATCATTTTTTCCACGATGCTGCTCGGGTTTGAAAAGACTTCATTCGAAACGAACCTGACGGCTGTCATCGCGTGCCTGAACAATATCGGCCCCGGACTGGACATGGTCGGGCCGATGGGCGGATACGCGCACTTTTCCGTACTGAGCAAAATCGTACTGATACTCAATATGATCCTGGGCAGACTGGAGATCTTCCCCTTGCTGATCCTCTTCGTGCCCGGAGTTTGGAAGAAAGCGAGGAACTGAGAATGGATCTGAAATTTCTCGGCCGCGGCGCCGCTTTCAATCCCATGGAAGGGAATACCTCCGCTTATGTGAAGGAAGGGGAGAAACTGCTACTCCTCGACTGCGGGGAGAGCGTCTTTACCGAACTGATCCGCAGGCAGGTGCTGGACGGCGTGAAGGAAGTGTGGATCGCCGTTTCGCATATGCATTCCGACCATTGCGGCGCGCTGGGGTCTCTGACCCTGTACTGCGCGGAGAAACTGGATTTCAACGCGCGTATTCTGCTGCCAAAGGGGGATGAGCGGTTTGAGAGCGAGCTGCGCCAGCTGATCAGGCTGTTCGGGGTGCCCGACCAGATGGTCGATTACGTGCCGGAATCAAGCAATATGGGTTTCAAAGCGTTTTCCGGGTTCCGTTTTTGCCAGACAAGGCACGCGCCGGCGCTCGACTGTTATTCATTCGCTTTTGAAACGCCGGGAGGCGGCGTCTTTTATACCGCGGATACGGCGACGGCTGACGGGATAGAGGCGTTCATCGGGCAGCATCCCCGGTTCGAACACGTCTATACGGAATCGATCAATGCTGAGAAGCATCCGGTGCACCTGCCGCTGCATGTACTGGCGGATCTGATCCCGCCGGAAGACCGGGCCCGGGTCAGCATCATGCATCTGAACGGCGCGGGCTGCGAAGAAGCCGCAAAAGCGCTGGGTTTTGATGTCGTCCGCTGTGACGGATGATCGATTGAAGGAGGTAGAATATGAACTTTTTTGAAAACGCTTTTGAACACCTTGAACATGGGTTTACCGTGCTTGTGGAGTACTCGATCCTGCTGATGGAGCTGATCGGTGTGATCATCATCCTGTGGACGGTCGGAAAGTGCCTGCATTGCCTGATCACCCGGAAACATAAGAATCTGCGGCTGCTGCTGGCGCATGGCATCGCATTCGCGCTGGAGTTTAAACTTGGCGGAGAGGTGCTGCGCACGATCCTGGCCCGGAGCTTTGAAGAGCTCGGCATCATTGCCTGCGTGATCGCTCTGCGCGCCGCCCTGACCTTCCTGCTGCACTGGGAAGTCAAAGAGGAGCATGAGGAAGACGAAAACGGCCGCAATGAACTGGACATTGCAGTCGTGAAAAAGTACGTTCGCAAGCAGGAAAAGAAAGAGTAATCCGGGATTCTGCACTCGGTTGGGAAGAATAATCAATCCGGCAAAAACGACAAGCGTGCTGTTTTTGCCGGATTCTGTCTTTTATGCTGTTTTTGCCGGAGCTTTCCGAAGGTATGTCAGCTTTTGCGATATCCATTATAATGCCGAAAATGGTTTGGGAATCATTGGATAAGCTCAGATGGATAAATCCAGTGGTTTATCATTATACTCGTTTCAAACGAAGCCATAAACAATGATACCTGCCACAGCGGAGATTCCTATCAGACCAATGGGTGAGAGCCCCTTCTTCAGGACTCTTCTGGAGCCAAAATAGATCATCGCAAGAATCGCTGTCATAATAATCGCCGTTTTGTTTACAGACAGTTCCTTGATGCTGCTGAAGCAATGCTGCAAAATCATGAAGATGCCGGTTGCGAGGATAATGCCGATGATGCATGGTTTCATTCCCTGCAGGATAGCCTGTACATATGGATTCTTCAACAGTTTTTTCAGCAGGATCATCATGAGCAGAATGATAACGAAGGATGGCAGCACGACAGCTGCTGTCGCTATCAGGGCACCCCCAAAGCCTGCCTGTGAGCTGCCTACATATGTTGCCAGATTCACCATGATAGGGCCCGGTGTACTCTCGCTGACCGCAATCATGTATGCCAGCATTTCATCATCAATCCAGCCATAAGAAAGTACTACATCCCGGATTAAGGGAATTGCGCCATATGCTCCGCCGAAAGCAAACAATCCAACTTTCAGGAAACCAATGAGCAAATCAAAGCAAATCATTTTGCAGCACCTGCTTTTCCTGCATTACTCTCCATCATATAAATAGCCAAACTGATTACAGCTGCTATCAGCATCAGGGTAATGGAAGACACTCGCAATGCAAAGATATCAATCAACAGCATAGTGATAAAGGCACAGTACATGATTGCAAGCGGCAATGGCTTTTTCTGCATCTTCTTGATCATCTTTATGGCTGCATCAAGAATCAATATGCCAACGGCAATCTTGATCCCCATGAAAGCATGAGCAATCCATGCAATCTCCAGAAAACTATCCAACAACACCGATATGAAGAAAATGATGCAAAACGAAGGAAGCACCATTCCTGCAGTCGCAGCAACAGCTCCTGCCAACCCTTTTTGCTTATAACCAACGAAGGTCGCACAATTGATAGCGATAGGTCCGGGTGTAGATTCTGCAATCACTGTGACATTCATCATCTCATCGTGAGTAATCCACTGTTTCTTTTCTGCACAGGAATTCTCTATCAGCGCGATCATGGCGTATCCACCGCCAAAGGTGAACAGGCCGATCTTCGCAAATGTCAGGAACAGGTCTATCAGGATATTCATATGTCATTTCCTGCGGTCATGCTGCTTTGAAGCATTTCGTCAAGTATAAGGGCGGCATCATAAACGAGATGCGGGCATGGCCGTATTTGGTAGAATTCCTCACTTCGCTGTTCCGGTTCACCGCCGCTCTCCGGATGAAGACCAGCCAGTGTGAGCAGTTCACTGCAATTGATGCTTATATTCTTTCTTTTAAACCTGTCGGCAAATTCTCTGACCAGCGCATAGTGCCGCTTCTTTGCCTCATAATCGGCAGGATCATCGTAGCCTTTGACGACGCTGAGCACCAGCGCTGCAGCGCTGACCACACCGCAGGTTTCGCGCAGGCGCCCTAATCCGCCTCCAAAGGATGATGCCATGCGGGCGGAAGTGTCAATATCATAACCGGTGACGTCCGTAAAAGCGCAGAACACCGACTGCGCACAGTTGTAGCCTTTGAGAAACAGTTGCCTTGCAATTTCGGCATGGTTTGTCATCGTTATTCACCTGCATATTTGAAATCGGTCACCACTTACCATGATCTATGTCTTTCAGAAACATTACTTGAATCCTGAAAAGAATTGCCCGATCCGTCCAATTCCTATGTATCAGTTTCCGCGGCAGTGATGTTCCGCGCAGTGATCGCGGTGGCAATCGCCGTCATGGTGTTCATGATGATCGCAATGAGCGTTTGGATCATATTCCAGGTTGCCCTCTGCGAAAGCCTTTGCCGCCGCATCCGCTGATCCCTGTACTCCGGCACAGAGTGCAATGCCGGCGTCAGCCAGCGCCATTTGTGCGCCCATACCGATACCGCCGCAGATCAGCACGTCAACTTTCGCTGCCTGGAGGAATCCGGCCAGCGCGCCGTGTCCGCTCCCATTGGTGTTTACTACCTGTTCCGCTGTGATACTGCCATTCTCCACGTCATACAGCTTGAACTGCTCAGAATGGCCGAAATGCTGGAAAATCTCTCCGTTTTCATAAGTGACTGCGATTCTCATATATGTACTTCCTTTCTCCATGATTTCCTGATTGATTTCAAATGGTTCATACTTACAGCATCCGCCTGTGATTAACAGCCGCTTGCCATGAACAAGCACATCCGCGACTTTTTTCCTGGCGCTGACGTAGATCGCGGTGACCGTGGTACGGGCGATATTCATTCTGGCAGCGCAGGCTTCCTGTGTAAGACCTTCGTTATCCAGAAGCCTTAATGCCTCAAATTCGTCCACAGTCATCCGGACGCTATCGGCAGCGACTGCATCGTCAGGCGAAAAGCTGCGATAGACCGGAAGCTGTTCTATTCTGCGGCATCTGACTGGCCTTGGCATAAGCAACCCCTTTCTGACATATGTCATTTATTATTCTACTCGCGTTTATGTCATATGTCAATAACGATAGTTTATACTGATTCTCATCAAACTCATGCACATCTACGGGTGGCTTTTTCGCCAACTTTGTGTCAGCCGCCCTCACCTAGTTGCGCCTCAGTTCACAATAGCGTTCTAAGCCGCTGCCGCGGCTGATAACGCTTTGTTCACTGGGACTTCTCCTGCCTTCATCCGCCACTGGCGGCGGCAGAATACGTCCCGGCGGGTACGCTGTCGGGCGTCTTCCTTCATCCGGCGCAAAATCCATCCCGCATATGTACATTCATTTGACGGGAATCAGTATTAAAGAGCTGTCAACTTGCGCCATGTCTGTTTTCTCTTATTCTCCCAGGCTTTATGAGAAGAGCTGTAAAAAACCCTTGATTTCCCCTGAAAATGGGCTATAATATAACATGAGGTAGTGTGGAGTTTATGCGGAAATAATATCAGGCAAAACACTACAATTAATCAAGAATAGGAGTATGGAATCGTGAGAAACGTACAGTTTACCGAAACCGTCATGCGTGACGCCAATCAGTCGCTGATGGCTACGCGTCTGCCTTTCAAGGATTTCGAAGCGATCCTGCCCACGATGGACAAGGCCGGATACTATTCTGTGGAATGCTGGGGCGGAGCGACCTTTGATTCCTGCCTGCGCTATCTGGGGGAAGATCCCTGGGAGCGGCTGCGCAACATCCGCAAGAACATGCCCAACACCCGCCTGCAGATGCTGCTGCGCGGCCAGAACCTGCTGGGCTACAAACACTATCACGATGATGTGGTGGAGAAGTTTGTGGAACTCAGCATCAAAAACGGTATTGACATCATTCGTATTTTTGACGCGCTGAACGATTTCAGGAATCTCGAAACAGCGCTGAGCGCGACCAAGAAATACGCTACGGACCGCACCATCGCTTCCGGCTGCATCAGCTATACCCAGAGCCCGGTTCATACCGTTGAAAAGTATGTGGAAATGTGCAAGACGCTGGTCAGAATGGGCTTTGACACGCTGTGCCTGAAGGATATGGCCGGCACCATGAGCCCTTATGAGGCGGAACACCTGATCAAGGGCATCAAGGATGCGGTAGGCGATGTGCCCGTCGTCCTGCACACGCACTGCACCACCGGCATGGCTTACATGACGCTGACGAAGGCGATCGAAAGCGGCGTGGACGTGATCGATACCGCCACCAGCTGCTTCTCAAACGGTACCAGCCAGGCCGCGACGGAGACCCTCTTCTATGCCTGCCAGCAGTACGGCATTGAAACTGGACTGAATGAGAAGGTGATCAACCAGGTCAATGATTTCTTCAAACCGGTGAAACAGAAATACATCGACAGCGGGCTTCTCAATCCCAAATCCATGGCGACTGACTCCCAGGCGCTGGTCTACAAAGTGCCGGGCGGAATGCTGAGCAACATGATCGCCAACCTGAAAGACATGAACGCGATGGATAAGTTCGATGCCGCGCTGCTGGAGATCCCGGCTGTCCGCAAGGATCTGGGGTATCCGCCGCTGGTCACGCCGCTTAGCCAGATGGTCGGCAATCAGGCTGTGACCAACGTGCTGGTCGGCGAACGGTACAAGAATATTTCCAACGAAGTCAAGAACTATTTCCGCGGCGAGTATGGCATCGCGCCGGCACCTGTCAATCCTGAATTGGAAGCGAAGATCCTGGGCGAAGGAGGCAAGCCGATCGACTGCCGTATTGAGGACAGCAAGCGCACCGGCGAAGACTTCCAGAAAGCCAGGGAAGCCCTGGGCGACCTTGCCGAAACCGAAGAGGATCTGATGAGCTGGATCTGCTTCCCGAAGCAGGCTGAAGATTTCCTGAAGGCACGGAAAGCCGAGCGTGAAAAGATCGTCAAGTATACCATCGAAGAAGCATAAGGGGGCGGGATAGATGGAAGGTCGTATGAATCTGAATATCGGAGAAAACCTCCTGGATGCCCTGCTGGGATATCTGGCCGTTTTCATCGGCCTGAGCCTGCTTATGTGCGTTGTGATCATCGTAGGCAAGATCATGGTCGCAAAGATGAAAAAGCCTGTCGTGATACCTGTCGCGGAAGTGCCTGTCAAAGCGCCTGTTCCGGAAGCCCCTAAGCCGCTGGCTCCCGGCAGCGCCGGCGAGGTGAAGCTCTATGACACGGATCCGCGGGATGCGGCCATGATCATGGCGATCGTGGCGGACAAGCTTGGGAAACCCCTGAACGAACTTCGGTTCGTATCCATCAAGGAGGTCAAATAACCCTGAAGTACAAAGTTACTCTGAAGGGAAAAACATACGAAGTCGAAGTGAACCAGGGTGAAGCGATGATCCTGGACGAATATGAAGCGTACGCGCCGGCACCTGCCGCCGCTCCCGCTCCTGCTGCTGCCCCCGCTGCCGCTCCGGCCGCCGCTCCCGCGGCTCCCGCCGTTGCCGCTGTTG
>JAFZPO010000082.1 GCA_017550305.1 Clostridia bacterium | reverse complement strand
GCACGCCTACAGCCGCGGTGCCGCTTACTATGCCCGGAACAATTGGGCAGGCCATATCCTGTTCAATGGCAATGAGGTATTTGACAGCCCCTTCACCAATGCCTCTGCCCATAATTTCCAGCTGATGTGCTTCCTGCTGGGCCCGGATATGGAATCCGCCTGCGAGGTCACAGGCGTAGAGGCCGAGCTCTACCGCGGCAACCCCAACGTGGAGAACTACGATATTGCCGCGCTGCGCTTTGCCACCGACGTGGGCGCTCCGCTGCTCTACTACACCGCCCATCCTCACTCCGTGCCGGAGTATGGCCCGGTGGGTGTGTTTGAGTTTGAGCACGCGACCATCACCTACCGCCCCGGCCAGCGCTACAAAGCCGTGATGGACAACGGCGAGGTGATCGACTACGGCGTAATTCCGCCCACCAACTGGATGCAGAAGATCGACGACTGCATCGCCTGTGTCAGGGACGGCACCCATCCGCTGTGCACCGTGGCCTCGGACCTGTCGCACATCGACGCCGTGCGCATGGTGCAGCAGCAGCCGGTCACCGACGTGGACCCCGCCCACGTGGACGTGGTCCAGTTGAACAACGACACCTACTGGTACGTGCGGGACCTGATCCCCACGCTGGAAAAGGCCGCCGAAGCCTGGGCCCTCCCGAAGGAGATCGGCTTGTCGCTGTGATCCCGGCGAAGGCAGCTGTTTTCTGCCGTCCTCTGCGGGGGAAAACGCCATGATTTGATTTGGCAGGCTCGGTTTCTGTTTCTGCCACAATCTCCACTTCAATCATATGATATTTCTATCCTATCATGGAGAACTTGCTTGGGTTAGCTATTGACAGTCCATTTTCACAGACTTCACCATGCCACAGCAGCTGCTTATCATGCGCTGCTTTCCCACCACGGTTGCCGGAAGGACTCAGAAAGCTCATCCGGGCAGCATGAATCAATGAAAAACAGCGCTGCCTGCAATAGACAACGCTGTCAGATCGAAGCGGGAAGAGGACGGGGATCAGTGTCCCAGGTGCTTTTCCCGCTTCTTTTGCTGTTTCAGTTCAAACAATCGCTCGGCGTCGATCCGCTTGTCTTCACGGCTTCTTGCCTTGCGTTCCTGTTTGTTCTGCTCCTGCTGCAGCTTCAAAGCCTGCTGTGATTTCGTACCGATACCGGAAGACAGTACCTGCCTGCGAACCTCACGCTGCATCCGCTTGGGATTCGGCTTTTTTTCCACTGCGGCAGCTGCCACAGCCGGACTGAATCGAAGATCGTCGTAGTGTCTGAGGATGAATCCGTAAACCTCATGGTCCTTCGGTTCTGCGCCAAAGGTCACTTTGCTTACAGAGAGCCGGTCGTCTTCGATCCGCTCAAAGACGCCGACCCAGAACGGATCCTCAAAAAACACGGTCAGACGAACGATCGCTTTGCCCATGACAATCCCTCCTTCGATGATCGAAATGAGCAAAGAACGGACAACCCGGAGGGGCAGGTTACTTACCCTGACAAGCAGGACGGCCGGGCTACCTTCTGGCTCTGGCATGCACCGAAGCGCACACGTTGCGTTTTTTTTTGCTATATAATCATGCCTTTCGGCAGGATTATCTGTTGAGGGGAACTGCGAAGTGTGATAAGGATGGATGATACGAAGTAAGAATGAACCATGAGCATTAAGAGAGCGATCCTGGTGACGGTTGGCTGCATGACCCTGGGACTTGGCTGTGTAGGCATTGTGCTGCCGATCCTGCCCATCGTGCCATTCTTCCTTATCACGCGGTATTGCTTCAGCGCCTCCAATGAGCGGCTGCACAGATGGTTCATCGGCACCAAGCTGTACAAATGCGCTGTGAACATCGTCAGGAATACGAAGAAGAAAAGGGACTTCCCACAACGAGAGTCCCTTTTGTTGGTGAACCACAGCGAAGCCAAACCGGGCAGCAATCAGGTTGAGCGCGCCATCCGCCCCTTGGCGGTCGGCAGGAAGAGCTGGTTTCCGGCACCCCGGAGGGTGCCAAGACCAATGCTCTCAATGTTGAACGGTATTTGCTGACCCGGATGCTCAAAATGAAATCCTTGCTTTCGGTTTGACATTAACGGCGGAGGATGGCGCGCTTACTTTGATTCCGTCAAGAATGCGGCATCAAGGCGTGCTTTACCCAAAATGCAAGGGCTTCAGGCCGATCGTAAAGATTTCTGTAAATGTCTATTTCCCAAATGACAGAACGGGAAGAATAATCATTTACAGTCTCAGCATCGGCGCCAGGATACCGCCCTGTACGCTGCGGGCAATAAACGCCTGATAGCGGCCGGTCTTGGTATCGTACCAATCCGAGAAGGGTACGCGGGAAGTGGTCTCCTGAAGCATCAGCGCAATGGGCGCCAGCAGGGCTTCCCGTACCTGCATATCATCTGCCAGGGCGGCAGTCCAGCAGATCCAGTCAGACTTGGTGTAATCTGCACGTGAATCCAGCGGCAGGCCATAGCGATTGATACGCGGCAGATAGCTGCTGGTTTCGGCGGCATAGAAGCTTTCCGGCAAAAGCCCCAGCTTCAGCACCTTGTCCCACAGCAGGTTATACTTCATGCTCCAGCCCTTGCCATCCAGCGTCAGGGGCGTATTGCCGTTCATGCCGGTCTTTTCGGCAAAACGGGCAGCCATGGCTTTGGCAGCCAGGTTGCTGTTGTGCGCCAGATGACCGGCAAAGTCATCGGTGCACAGCTGCTCGCCGGGATCCTCGCCATAGCGCAGCAGATACTGCACCCACTGATCCAGCAGGCCACGATACTGATCAGCCAGG
>JAFZPO010000081.1 GCA_017550305.1 Clostridia bacterium | reverse complement strand
TCGTCTTCGATGCCCGTTGCTGAAAAGCCTTTGCTCTCATACAGCTTTCTCGCAACCGGATTGTTCCTGTTACAGGTCAGGGCGACCCTGTTCGAGTCCCCGAACGGTTTCGTCCTGATATATTCAATGACTAGGTCCAGGGCTTCATTGCCGTAGTCCTTCCCCTGCATCGGTTCATCGATCATCATGTGCCAGATGTCATACTCGGGAATATCGTAGTCATAGATGACCATGACATACCCGATCATTCTGTCTTCCGCATAGATCCCGAACGGCTGGCACTGATTCCTGTATACATACGCCTGCGCAAGGCTCCGGATCGGATGGGAAACGAATTCCTCCTGTCCAGGTGCAAGCTTCAGATGAAAAGCATCAAGGAAGTTATCCTCTGTGATCGGTCTAAGTTCTACCATCTGTTTCTCCAAATACGAATCAGTTAATCGAGAGTGTGATCTTCCAGTCGGTCTTCCTGGGCACATGGTATGCCGGAAGCAGCTGTGGGCCGCAGCTGTTGCTGCCGATGCCTGCCTGCGCCGCATCCAGGCACACGACACACGCGTCTATCTCGGAAAGCTCATCATCATGCGGTGTGTCCATTAGCTGTTCCTGCGTGTAAGGTATCGCGGAGAAGCTGAAGCCGTCACCTTTTGCTGCAAAGGTACGGGAGCCGTCGGAGACCTGCATCATTCTTGCACCCCAGTGGCTGCCGCTTTCCTGCGGACGCAGCGGATGCGCATACTGCTGTTTTGTCATACTCTCATACCACCCCAGTATTGACGCACGGCGCTTGTCTATGTAGCTCTCATGCGGCCCGTAAGCAAAATACCGCAGCTGCGTGAATTCTGAAGGCAGCATGAGCCGCAGGCCTACACGCGGCAGGTCCGGAGTCCCTTCCTCCTGAGCAAGGATCAGATGGCAGGTGATCTCTCCACCGGGTGTGATCGTCCAGCCTGCTTCGCCTGCCAGCAGGCAGCGGATGGAGGGTGAGCTGATATGCAGCCGTGTCGTCAGGTGCACACCTTCTTCCGTCTGCTCGCAACGCGTATCAAAACCGCGTGAGCAGGCATAGCGCAACTGATACTGCTCCCAGACCGCCTTGATCCTGCGGTCATTGTCGGTCGGCGCGCGGAAGATATTGAACTGCATCGGCTCACGAAGCAGCTCCTGTCCATTCTTCCGGATCGATGCGAAAATGCCTTTACTGCTGTCATAGCAGCAGGAGAAGCCCTCGCCTGATATCCGGATCATGCGCCTGTCAGCATTCTCAACGCAAAGCGCGCCGCCCTGCTTTCCTGCAGTCTCCAGCAGGAATTCAGGTGTCCCGACCTGCTCCCAACCAACAGGATATCCGCATGATGCCCAGGATGTATCCTTCGCCTGAGCGTAACGGATGATGCAGGAAGTATGTCCTTTTGGTATCTCCACCGTCTGCGTTCCGCGGGCCGGTACATCCGCATTCAGAATGACTGTTTCGCCGTCTTCAAACGCGCACTCTACCGTTACTGCCTGGGCAGAAGAAACGTAATCAAGATAACTCCTGAAGCGCAACCAGCCGTTCTGAAGGTCTGAAGCCAGGGCGCGCAGAGGACGGTGGACATTCTTGAACTCGAGCAGTCCCGGATGCACTGTCCGGTCGGAAGAGACCAGTCCGTCAGAACAAAAATTGCCATCATGCAAAACCTCGCCGAAGTCTCCGCCGTAACGGTACATGCGTTGTCCGCATTCATTGGTGCCTATACACGGCGCATGATCACACCATTCCCAGACAAACGCGCCGCAGATCCTGTCTTCCTTTTCAAACACGCGGAAGTAATCCTCAAGATCGCCTGGGCTGTTGCCCATGGCATGGCAGTACTCACACAGAATATATGGCTTTCCGACAGTATGTGCCTTGAAATAATTATCGATCGATTCAAGCGTCGGATACATCCTGCTGTACAGGTCCAGGTCCGTACGGTTGATGTCCCATCCTTCCGGCGGGAAGGACGCGCGTTCGTAATGTGTCAGGCGTGTCGGGTCAAAGCGCTTTGTCCAAGCCAGCGCGCGCTCAAAGTTCACGCCGTAGCCAGCTTCGTTGCCCATAGACCAGATCAGCACACAGGACCAGTTCCGGTCACGCCGTGTAAGCCGCTGCACACGGTCAAGGATCAGGCCGCCAAACGCAGGATCGTTTGCGATCCTGTTATAATCATCGCGTTCACCGCTTCCGTCCAGAGTGACCACGCCATGGCACTCGAGATCCGCTTCGTCCAGCACATACAATCCCAGTTCATTGCACAGCTCATAAAACCGCGGCGGCTGCGGATAATGGCTGGTGCGGATGGCATTGACATTGTGCTGCTTCATCAGCATCAGGTCGCGCCGGATATGTTCTTCAGGCGTGTATGCACCTGTATCACAGCTGCTCTCGTGCAGGTTCACGCCGCGGAAACGCACTTTGCTTCCATTAAGATAGACGACTTCATCATGAATCTCGATCTGACGGATACCCACGCGCTGTGCGATCACTTCCTCGCCGCAGCGCAGGATCAGTGTATAAAGAACCGGCGTTTCCGCTGTCCACAGCTGCGGATCCGCGACTTCGAATACGCATGTGCCGTTTACCAGTTCCTTTTCCGCGACCATACAGCCATCAGGTGCAATCAGGGTCACCTGACAGGAAGCATCAGCATCCGAGAAGACCGCTTCGACCTCAACGGATGCCGTGTTTTCTCTCAGCGGAGTACGGACACAGAAATCGGTCAAATACTTCCGGTCTCTCCTGAGCAGGTATACATCGCGGAAGATACCGGTATAGCGAAACTTATCCTGGTCCTCGAGATAACTGCCCGCGCACCATTTCACAACCAGCGCATGCAATACGTTCTCGCCATCTTTCAGCGCCTGTGTCACATCATACTCAGCCGGGGAATGCGAGACCTGGCTGCTGCCGATAAACTGCCCGTTCACCCAGAGCAGGAGGCTGCTGTCCACGCCTTCGAATACCAGCTGATACACCGCATCCGCCTGCTTGCGCAGCGTGAAGCTACGGCGGTACAATCCACACGGATCATCTGCCGGTACATAAGGCGGGTCATACGCGAAGGGAAAGCGTACGTTCGTGTACTGCATGGAATCGCAGCCATTCATCTGCCAGACCCCGGGCACAGGCATCGTGCGGTCGAGTGTCTCAAGCGCAGGGTCGAAGTCTTTTCCAAAGTCCCGGAAGCTCGGATAGTACCGGAACTCCCATTCCCCGTTCAGCAGTGTCAAGCGCCGGCTCTCCGCGCGCGGCGCGCACGGATCCTGGTCCGCATCAAAGGGAATGAAATACGCATGCGGGGCGTTTTCCCCTGTGTGTACTGCCTGCGCATCCAGTGTTTCAAGAAGATGCTCCCATGCCATAGTGTTCCCCTCCTCAATACCGATCAGCCTGAATGGTCACGCTGACGCCGTTTACCTCCA
The DNA here is from genome assembly GCA_017550305.1 of Clostridia bacterium. Lineage (GTDB taxonomy): Bacteria > Bacillota > Clostridia > Christensenellales > Aristaeellaceae > SFMI01. Next base: position 3,164 of record JAFZPO010000081.1, on the reverse strand, counting down.
CGCCTTCCTCGGCACGGATCAGGATATACTTGAGCCCATTGATCATCCGTGTCTCCACCAGGTCGCTGTGCGCGGGATCCACACGGATCACCACATTCGGTGTACGCACTTCAAAACGCTTCGGGTCGACGGCATTGACTGTGCTCACGCTCGCCGCGCCGCCAAACTCCTCCTGATAGCGCTGTTCAAATGCCTGCACGCGTTCCTCGGGCACACCGCACACTTCGAGTGCCTGCCTGATCTCTCGTGCGGAGACCTTGGCCGGCGGTGCTTCCCTGTCATGCTTCTGCTCTGCCAGCTGTTCGCTCAGCCGCTCATGCACGCTCTGCACGACTTCCATGCTGCATTCCTCCGCAAGCGTTTCCTCCAGCAGGCCGCGGAAAGACGCTTCCTGCTCGGCCGCAGGCATGGGCGGTTCAGCACCGAATACCGCATGCACCAGTCCCGGATGGTTCTCAGTAAGATCTTTCGTGTAGCACAGTGCTGCGGAGATATTCGCGCTGCGGCCGTCAAAAGCCGGGAAAACGAACCCGAACTCAGGCGCCGCGACCGCCCATTCAGGATCTGCAGGATGGAATAAGTTATCCTCTCCACGATATACCAGTTCCGCCTTCGTCAGTTTCACGGGACACACGGCGCAGGCAATATATGTGAAGATCTCATCTCCCTCACCGGGATCACGGCCGACAGATGCGCCGCGGAAAGGGACTTCATAAACATCATGCGCAAGCAGAATCAGGCAGCTCTCCTGCAGGTCAAGCCCGTCGATCACACGCTGGAAGAACACCTGTACCAGTTCGTCGTCCTCGAGCGCGCCGCTGCGCAGCGCGCTGAGAAGCCTGTGCTCGTCGCTCGCGCCAACCGCTTCCGGGGCAAACTCCACAGGCACCAGGTTCTTTTCAGGTGTGCCTGACAGTATCTTGCGGAACAGTGCCATATATCTGTCGCGTTCTTCCTGCGGCAGCGCGACCGGCAGCAGCCGGAACAGGGAGATGATCTCCTTATCCGTACTGACATAACAGCCGCGGATGCAGGTCAGGTTATCGTTATCCGGTGAAAAGCGGCGTTTCAGCTCGCTGATCTCTCTTGCGTTCATAATGGGTCCTCGCTTTTTCAGATTTCGGCAATCCTATTATACCATATCCGGAAGGCTTTTCCCACAATCCGTTCTTTTCTTTTCTATCCAAAGGGACTATAATGATAACCAGTTGAACTCAAGGAGGAACACGCATGCTGTTTGCCGGACTGCAAAAGCTGACGCTGCTCGATTATCCGGGGCATACCGCCTGCACTGTATTCACACAGGGCTGCGATCTTCGCTGCCCTTTCTGCCATAATTCATCACTGCTCGATGCCTGCGCCGCGCCTGAGAACCCGGTGCTCGAGGATGAGATCTTCTCCCTGCTCGCCAAGCGCCGCGGGACGCTGGACGGCGTCTGCATCACCGGCGGCGAGCCGCTGCTGCATGCGGAACTGTTCGACTTTATCCGCCGCGTGCGTGAGCTCGGTTTTGACGTCAAGCTCGATACCAACGGTACACATCCCGCCGCACTCCGCCAGCTGATCGACGAAAAACTACTCAGCATGGTCGCCATGGACATCAAGAACAGCCCTGAGCGCTATGCGCGCACCGTCGGCCTGCCGCACTTCGATCTGGGACCAGTTCGTGAGAGCACCGCACTGCTGCGTGAAAACAAGGTCCCCTACGAATTCCGCACAACAGTCACGGATGAACTGCACCGCACAGAGGATATCATCGCCATCGGCGAGTGGCTGCAGGGACCCTCGGCATACTATCTACAGTGCTATAAGGACAGCGGCCACGTCCTGCATCCCGGTCTGACAGCCCCTTCCGAAGAAAAAATGCATGCACTGCGCGACGCCGCGCTGCCCCTCCTGCCCAACACGTATATCCGCGGGATCTGATCTCCCGCGAACAGGCAGGGAATCATCCAAAGCCCGAACGAATCCGACCTGTTCCCGCACTTCATTCGGAAACCCGCTTTTTTCACACTTTTTTGCGTGAAACACAACATATAGTGTTCCACGTATTTTATTTTTTCAACATATTGACACTATTCCTGTGCATATGTTATGATGATTCCGTTCGTTAATAACATATCGCCATAAGGCGCATATTTGAGGAGAAACATATGTACAAGGTTTTAAAGCGTGACGGCACAGTCGCAGAATTTGACATCGCCAAAATATCCAAAGCTATCACCAAGGCGTTCGACGCAGTGGGCATTAATTACCATCCCACGGTCATCGATCTGCTCGCTCTCAAGGTGACCAGTGATTTTGCACCCGAAATCAAAAATGACCTGATCTCCGTAGAACAGATCCAGGACAGCGCCGAGCGTGTACTGAGCCAGGCCGGCTATGCCGACGTTGCCAAGGCCTACATCCTTTACCGCAAACAGCGAGAAAAGGTCCGCAACGTCAAGGCTGCCATGCTCAACTACAAAGACCTTGTTGACAGCTATCTGGACAGCAGCGACTGGCGTGTCAAGGAAAACAGCACCGTCACCTATTCGGTCGGCGGCCTGATCCTCAGCAACAGCGGTGCCATCACTGCCAATTATTGGCTCAGCGAGATCTATGACAAAGAGATTGCTGAAGCACACCGCAGCGCTGCCATCCACCTGCACGACCTGTCCATGCTGACTGGTTACTGCGCAGGCTGGTCCCTGAAGCAGCTGATCATGGAAGGTCTCGGCGGCGTAGGCGGCAAGATCACCAGCAAGCCTGCCAAGCACCTGACGAGCCTCTGCAACCAGATGGTCAACTTCCTGGGCATCATGCAGAACGAGTGGGCCGGCGCACAGGCCTTCTCCAGCTTTGACATCTACCTTGCGCCTTTTGTCAAGGTAGACAATCTTTCCTACTATGATGTCAAAAAGTGCATCGAATCCTTCGTCTTCGGCGTCAATACGCCTTCCCGCTGGGGCACCCAGGCGCCCTTCAGCAATATCACGCTGGACTGGACCGTCCCGAATGACCTGAAGAACCTGCCGGCGATCGTGGGCGGCAAGGAAATGGATTTCACCTACGGCGACTGCAAGCCCGAAATGGACATGATCAACAAGGCGTTCATCGAGATCATGATCGAGGGCGACGCGCACGGCCGCGGCTTCCAGTATCCTATCCCCACCTATTCCATC
>JAFZPO010000080.1 GCA_017550305.1 Clostridia bacterium | reverse complement strand
CGTCCCAGCAATAGATCACGCCGGGGAACTTCTCTTCAAAATGCGTGATCACCTGCTCAAGATAGCTCTTGAGTCTAGCGCGCATCGTTTCCTGGTCCGCGAGCGGGTTCCTCTCGTCATAGCCTTCATGGAAGAACCATTTGGTCATATAAGCATCCCAGACCAGCACATGGCCGCGCACGCCCTTGCCGTGAGCCTGGCACCAGGCGATCATCGCGTCCGCTTTGCCGAAACTCATCCTGGGCATCCCGTCTTCGCTTTTCTTGGAAAGGATCTGATTCAGCAGGGAGTATGCCTTTGTTTCATTGCAGCAGGTTAGTGAGTTGAAATGGTCATCCAGGAAATCCATGAACACCGCGTTGCCCAGGTCGGAATAATTGAAAGCGCCGCCAAGCCTGAACCCGTACGGCTCCGCAAAAGTATACAGCGATTCATAGTCATCGGAGACCGTACCTGCAAGGTCCGCATATGATGTCAGAGGCATAAGGCATAAAATGAGCACCATTACAAGGGTAAGCTTACGCATCATGTAAAGAAGCACCTCCCGTTATTCTTCGGTATCATATAGTCAAGCGGATTGGGGTATCTCAGGCAAATTGATGTTTACAGCATGATCGAACCGCCTGCCTGCATGCGCTGCCGCAACGCGGCAGGGTCGACCTTCTGTACAGTTGAATTGTTGTTCAATGCTTCATAGGCTGCGACGCCGCAGGCTTCACCGGTCTGGTTCAGGCAGATCATGACGCGCGCCGCGCCGAACGCGCCCTTATCCGTATCGATCGCGCGCCCGCAGATCAGGAGGTTCTCGACTTTCTCGGGAAGCAGGCAGCGGTAGGGCAGCTGCCAGTAGGTAGGGTACGGGCCGTCATCATCGCGCCAGCGCACATAAATGCTTTCACCCTGGGGCGATCCGCGGCGCTCCCCGCCATCCAGATAACGGAAAATGGAGATATGCTGTGCGGTGTGGATGTCCGAAGGATAGGAACAGTAGGCGATGGCGTCTTCGAACTCATGGCCGTACAGGATATCGTCTGTTTTCACCTGATACGTGCATTTGAGCTGCCTGGTCTCGCGGATCCCGATCATGGAAGCCAGGGCGACCAGTGAAAGCTCATTCCCATGCGGATCTTGTTCACGGAAAATGTTCATCATCTCACGGATCGCCCTGCGGGCGTCCATCTCACCGCGAGTCAGGACATCCGCCTTGGAGCAGTCTTCCGGGAACTGGCTTTTGAACCAGCTACAGACGTTGTCAGCACCGGGGACCATGTCGTCCCAGCCGGCACGGCCGCCGATCCGCTTCTGGGATTCAGGCGTGCGCAGACGCTTGTTCGGCTCGGTCAGATTGTTCCAACCCCAGACACGCGCGCCCATGGTCGCGGGCAGCACGCAGGTGTCATGATAATAGACTTCCATACCCACGTCCGCGCCGAGATACCCGTCTGCCGTGGCGTCTATGAAGTATTTCGCGCGGATGGCAGAGCGTCCGGAACGGTTTTCAATGATGACGGCTTTCAGTTTGCCGTCTTCCATGTACGGAGCCGCATACCGTGTGTGCAGGTATGGTGTGACGCCTGCTTCAAGGATCATCTGATCGAGCTCGATCTTCATCTCCTCGGTATTCAGATGATAATTGTGGTAGTTCGCGCCGCGGTAAGGCACGTTGTCGCCTTCGGGCGGCATATGTATCCTGATCCCGTTGGGAATACGGCGCAGCCGGTCGATCATTTCCTGTGTAAGCCCAGCAATGATCTGTTTCTTGAAAGTCGTATCCGTCAGCGTATGCCAGATACAGACGAACCCGTTCGTCGCGGTCCCGCCGAACGCATTTGCGGCTTCTACGATCGCGACTTTCGCACCCAGACGCGCGGCGCGGATCGCGGCAAACACGCCTGTGCAGCCGCCGCCGAGGACGACGATATCGACATCCTGTACTACAGGAATATTCCGTGCGGGTTCCCGGATCGTATCCATTATCCACCTCATTGCTCAAGGCCGTAAAGGCTTGTCATTCAGTAGCTTTGTGCTATAATCATTGTATAATTCAAGTCATGAAAAAGCAATCATCATTTCAAAATGAGATTCTTCTGATGCAGTAAGAGAGGAGCCCAGTATGCGTAAGACGACTTATGGCGGGAAATATGACGTGATCGTAGCCGGCGGCGGCCCGGGCGGCCTGCCTGCGGCGGTTGCCGCGGCCCGGACAGGGGCAAGGACGCTGCTGCTCGAGCAGAGCGCGATTCTCGGCGGCCTGATGGTGTCTTCCATGCCGCTCCTGGGTTTTGTCGACCGCAGCGGGCGCACAGTCCTCGGCGGCATTCCGGGGGAAATGGTGGAAAGACTGGATAAGAAAAAGGCCACCCGCGGGCATGTGATCGACCCGACATCCGCGAGCCTCACGATCATAAACCCGAACTGGATGCGTATCCTCTGCTTTGAGATGTGTAAGGAAGCGGGAGTCGACGTGCGTATGTACAGCCGCCTGACCGATGTCAAGACGGAGAACAAGCGCGTAACGGGCGTAAAGGCCTGCTGCATCGAAGAGGATATGGAGTTTGACTGCGATATCCTCATAGACGGAACCGGAAACGGTACGGCACTGTATTTCGCAGGCGCGCATTACACGCGCAACAAGAGCCTGCAACCCGGTTCCCTGGAGTTCACGATCGGGAACGTGAATATTCCTGCATTCCTGCGATTCCTGAAGGAACATCCAGAAGATGCCGAACTGCCCGATACCTATGGTGTGACGCAGTCTATGGAACAGTTCAACAGCCGGCAGGGGTTCGGGATCACCGGACTTATGCACAGCATAGAGAAAGCGCGTGCGGCAGGCGACTATATCACGCCGCGCGACTGTATCGTATTGGTGACTACCAATGAAGAGGGAGAACTGCACTGCAACTCTACGCGTGTCATAGATGTAGATCCCACTGATACCGTCAGCATGTCGAATGCCGAAACGGAAGGCCACCGCCAGGTTGAAAATCTGATGCTGTTTTTCCGCAAGTATATCGACGGGTTTGAGAACTGCACGCTCAATTATATCGCGCCATTCTTCGGCATCCGTGAGACTCGCCGTGTGGCCGGTATAAGGACGCTGAACGATGAGACCGTCCGCAACTGCCTGGTGCCCGAGGACAGCGTGTGCCTGGCAGGATACAATTTCGATATCCATGTACCCGGCAGCCTCAAGACCAATATCCAGCCGGTCGAGAAAGCAGTCGGGATCCCTTATGGATGCCTGGTCAGTGAGAATATCGACGGCATCCTTGCTTCGGGACGTACGATCTGTGCTACCGATGAAGGCTACGGCCTCTCAAGGATCATGGGCACGTGCATGGCAGTCGGTGAAGCAGCCGGTACCGCTGCTGCACTCTGCGTAAAACAGGGCATCCAGCCGCGCGCGCTTGATCCGCAAGTCCTGCGTGCGGTCCTGAAGAAAAACGGCTGCATCGTGGACTGAGCAATTCCTTATCCAACAATAAGCAAGTATAAAATATACCCGTTCGGGTGTGATATTTGTCGTGTGCGCTGATTTACTCCCGAACGGGTATATTTATATATAAAATTATTGACATTATACCCGAACGGGAGTATTATAAAAACGGAAAGGGTGATTGGATGCGAGATAACAGGATTGCCACATTTATCCGGGAAAAGAGAAAGGCAGCCGGACTGACGCAGGAAGAGTTTGCATTGAGGTCAGGACTGGGCCTGCGTTTCATACGTGATTTGGAGCAGGGGAAAGAAACGGTCCGCCTGGACAAGGTCAATCAAGCCCTTTCGATGTTCGGCATGGAAGCTGTTCCCGGACGTAACGAGCCCCGGAAGGAGGAAGAACGGCCGTGAATGTACTTCGGCAGGCTGAGGTGTTTGTGCGCGAGCATTATGCGGGAATGATTCAGGAAACGGATGAAGGATACCGGTTTGAATACGATCCCGGATATCTTCATGCAGGGTATTCATGTGCTGTTTCACTGACCCTGCCTTTGCGGACCGAAGCATATACATCTCCAAATCTGTTTCCGTTTTTTGATGGTCTGATTCCGGAAGGCTGGCTGCTTGACGTTGTCAGCCGGAACTGGAAGATCGACCAGAAGGATCGTTTCGGCCTGCTTATGGTGGCTTGCCATGACTGTATCGGAAGTGTCAGCATTCGGGAGGTGAGCGCGTGAATTGTCTTTGCTGCGGGAAACCGCTGCAGGAGCCTATACCTGAATCCGGATGGCATCCAGCATGCATTCGCCGCTTCTTCGGAACAAAAACACTGCCTGAGATAGAACTGACGGATGAAGCGCTGAATGCTTTGGCAGAGAGGACCGTCCAAAGAGGATATACCATACCTGGCGTACAGAAAAAGCTGTCCCTGCATCTGTCCACTATCGGGACTCCGCGCATGACCATGGTGGATTATCCGACGGGTTATATCCTGAAACCTCAGGTTGCAGAATACCAGTCATTGCCGGAATCGGAACACTTGGTGATGCAGATGGCGGGTATGGCAGGCCTGTCTGTCGTACCGCATGCACTGGTAAAACTGGCAAGCGGATATGCATATCTGACAAAGCGTGTGGACCGTGTGACGGCAGGGAAGGGAGAAAGCATGGAGATGCTGGCGATGGAGGATTTCTGCCAGCTTGATCTGCGCCTGACCCAGGATAAATACAGGGGATCCTATGAGCGTTGCGCCAAAGTGATCTCACGGTATTCTGAACGTCCCAGATTGGATCTTACGGAACTGTTCATGCGTCTTGTTTTCTGCTTCCTGACAGGGAACTCAGATATGCATCTGAAGAATTTCTCTCTTATAGAGACAGCGCCGGCAAGCAATGCATATATTCTGTCTCCGGCGTATGACCTGCTGCCCGTGAACGTTATCATGCCTGAGGATACTGAGGAATTCGCGTTGACAATGAATGGAAAGAAGACCAATCTCCGGCGTAATGATTTCCTGAAGTTCGCAGGAGAAAGCGGTATTGAAAGAAAGACGGCAGAGAAGATGATCCTGCGAATGATTGGATATGTCCCCGGATGGGTCGCTATGTGCGAAAACTCTTTTCTCCCGTCTGACCAGAAAACCGCACTGATCGAAATGATACATGCAAGAACAGAAAGAATAAGGTGACGTGAAAAGGAGAATTGACATGGATAAGCTGACAATTTTCTATTTGGAGCATTGTCCCTACTGCAGAAATGCAAAGCTGGCTGTCAGGGAATTATATGCCGAGAATCCAACACTTCAGAAAATCAATATTGAGTGGGTCGAGGAAAGACAAAATCCGGAACGGGCTGAACAGTATGATTATTACTATGTCCCGTCGGTGTTCCTGGGAAGTGAAAAACTGTACGAATGCAGCCCGGCAGATGATTATGAGGTCATCAAGCAACGTATTTGGCAGGCAATGGACAAAGCAATTCATGGCCACAAGGTCGAACCGAACTAATTGGGTTCTCAAGTGAATATTGGAAAAACAGTTTTTCAGGTAAATGAAAAGCCGCCGACAACCAGTATCATTATCTGGTTTACCTGCGGCTTTTTGTACGAATGAAGACTGTTATTCGATAAGTGAATCGACCAACGCTATCATCATTTTATTGTGTTCTCCGCTGCTGAATGAATGCCATGCTACCGCGCAGTTTTTCTGACGGTTGAACATTACGATCTGACCGTACATGCCGCCCTTGCCGTAGAAACCAGAAGGTGTTCTGGTGCTGAGATCATAATTATTAGCTATTGCCATATCCGTCCACTCCTGCGAAAGGAGACGTTTTCCCTGCCATACGCCGCCTTCCAGATACAGGGCTGCCAGCTTTACGGCATCATGTGAGCTGATGTACAGGCCGGTTGCGCCCATGGGATAATCCTGCGGGCAACGGCTCCATGCCGCCTCGTGAAAATCAAGCGGCTGAAACAGCTTCCGGTTCAGGTAAACATCAGCTTTTTCTCCAGAAATGCAGCTGATGAGACGGCTGAGCAGATAGTAAGCAGCATCACTGTACTGATAGTGCTCTCCGGGCTCATAATCTAGCGGATGATGGAAAACGATGCTTAGGTAATCCCGAGTAGGGTATTCCAGGACATTCTCCACGTCGATATCCAGGAAGCCTTCCGAGAATCCAATCTTGTGGCTCAT
>JAFZPO010000079.1 GCA_017550305.1 Clostridia bacterium | reverse complement strand
GCATACGCGATATCACGTTGTGACTGGAGTTCAGACGTGTGCTCTTCCGATCTGGTCTTCATACCCGATCAGACGGTATGCGCTGACCTTTGCCGGGTTGAAGTCCAGCTGCAGTTTCACATCCTTGGCGACCTCGACAAAGGTACCGCCCGCCTCGGTGACAAGCGCGCGCCGGGCCTCAAAGATAGAATCAAGATAGTAGTAATTGCCGTCGCCATAGTCCGCAAGGGCTTCCAGTTTGTTGTCCTTATAGTTGCCGTAGCCGACGCCAAGCATGGTCAGGCGCACACCGCTCTGCTTCTTTTCCATCACCAGGCGGGCGAGATCGCCTTCACTTGTCATGCCCACATTGAAATCGCCATCCGTTGCCATCAGGATACGGTTCACACCGCCGGGAACAGCGTATTTCTCAGCCAGCTGATAAGCAGTTTGGATCCCGGCCGCACTGTTCGTGCTTCCCCGGGCTTCCAGGCCGGAGATCGCTTCCATAATACGCACCTTATCCGCAGCAGGTACGCCGGAAAGCACGACTTCGTCCCGGGACGCGTAGGTAACGATTGAAACGGTATCCGTGGGCTGCAGTTCATCCAGCAGCATCTGGAAAGCGCGTTTCACCAGGTCCAGGCGGTCTTCACCGAACATGGAACCGGATACGTCGATCAGGAAAACCAGATTGTGCTGCGGCCGCTCTTCCTCTGTTACAACCTGGGCCTGCAGCCCGACCTGCAGAAGCAGCGTACCCTCGTTCCAGGGGCAGGATGCCAGTTCCATGTACACACCGAAGGGGCTGTCACCTTCCGGCTGCGGGTAATCATACCGGAAGTAATTGAGCATTTCCTCGATGCGCACAGCATCCTCCGGCACTGTCCGGCCCGCCAGGATCAGCGAGCGCAGCTGCGCATAGGAAGCCGTATCCACATCCGCGGCGAATGTTGAGAACGGGTTCGCAGACACACTTTGGAATCCATTCTCCCGGATATAGGTGTATTCATTGGTATTCCACGTATCTACACCTGCCTTCATGCTGAGGGATGCAGTAGGCGCGGCAGCATAGTAGCTGTACCTGGCTGCCTCGAAGACCTCCGTAGCAGCGTCCCCCAGTTCCCATTCCGGATATTTGTTGTTCTGGGCATTCTCCGAGAACAGCGCATTCCAGGTGCGGCTGTCCGCCATGCCGGTTGCCAGCAGGCTGCTGCGACGCTGGAAAGCGATCAGCGCGGCTTCTGTATCATCATCAAATGTGCCGGTAGCTTCCCCTGTCAGGTACCCAAGCTCGATCAGTCTCTCCTGCATCTTCAGAACGTCCGCACCCGAATCGCCCTTTCTGAGGACTGTGTCTGCCAGACCGGGCAGGGCAATCATCATCAGCATTACCGCAATCATCATCACAGCCGTGATCCTTATCTTTTTCATGTTCCTTTTTCTCCTTTTCAGGTCTTCACTGCATTAGACGAGCCTGATGAAAAAAAGTTCCCAACAAAGCAAAAGATTTTTCTGATAGTCACAAGGCCATGCGCAGGAACAGTGCCTGTATCGTTATCTGGCATGGTCCTGAATGCATCAGCCGTAACAGTTATACCTGTGCCGGCACCCATCGCCGGCATCTGTCAGGAACCGGATATGATTCTCTTTGTTTCCAGGGTAGCTAGCACTGCCCAGGGAATGCAGTCTGATTCACGGCAGTAAAAGAAGTACCGGCTGTCTGTTACGGAGACAGCCGGCGCTTCTTGTCATGCGCTGTTCTTCAGCGCGTCTTCTGTTGTTTATCTGATCTGTTCCTTGTCCATCGCGGTGTCCTTGTAGAGATTCATGAGCACCTCTTCGGCCACGGCGTCGTTAGCGGGATACAGCAGTTCAAGGAACGGACGCTCGCCATGATAGAGCGTGTCGAGCGAGATACGCCATGCAGCGATCAGCTTCCGCTGTTCACGTTCCGCTGCCTTGTAGATCGCGTTCACACTCTCGTCCAGGCTCGCCTGCCACAGGATCTGACCGCGCTCAAACACGTCATTGAAGTCATAGCTCTTGGCTTCTCTAAGCAGGTCAAGCACATCGTTCAGCGCACGCGCATCAGGGCCCTCGTAGCCTTCAGTCACTTCATCCGTGCCGTCGAACAGTCCGATATACCGTCCGGCTTTGACTTCCGTACCGGTCATGCCGAAGCTGGTCATTGCGTTGACAAGGGAATCCGGCAATGTCTCCTGTGCGGTATTCGCCATGCAGCACATCTGGACCAGTTTCAGCATCAGCTTCTCAGCGGCGGCACGGTCGCCGACCAGTGTCTGATAGGCACCGATATGTGCGTAGAACGCGAGACGCTCGTTGATCACTGCTGCCTTCGCTTCTTCGTCAGCGGCTTCATAATAAATTCCGTAGAATTCATCCAGTGCCGTACGGATCAGTTCAGCTGCCTTTGCCCAGTCTCCAGTATCCGCTGCGGCCTTGGCCTCATCCAGTACCTTCTGATGTTCAGCGCACAAGGTAACCGTATAGTACGCTGTACCGTCACCCGCATAATTTAATGTCAGCGCACAGCAGCTGTCTCCCGCGGTATGCAGGATTTCAGGATCGAAATGATCTTCTCCATCGCCATCGATAATCGGGATGAAGCCGTTTTCTCCGGCTTTGACATAGACTTTGTTGCTCGTCATGGGCGTGCCGTGGATACTGCCCAGGAAGTCATACATCACTGTGGCCTGGTTAACGACATAGCCGGTGACATCGACATCGTATGCCGTGGTCTTCCAGCTGAAGGTGAATGTCTTCTCCTCGTTCACAGCGAGGGAAGCACAGGAACCGATCGGTACGAACCCGCCGAGGCTGTCATACACCTGGACGTTCGTCAGCGGGGTATTGCCCGTGTTCTTTACGGTAATGGAATAATCGATCATCTCATCTAACGCGTACCAGTCACCGCTTGCAGCCTTATGAGCTTCCGCCTTGATGATGCTCACAGCGGGATGCACGTCATAGACCGGGCCGAGGGGATCTCCGCCGCCGCCGGGCTCGAAGGGTTCGGGCGTATCCGCTTTCGTCTTTGCTGTAGCCGTGTTACTGGTGTAGGTATGCTCAACGCCCTTGAGGTCTGTGCCCTTGGCAATGGCGTAGTTGATCACCTGGCCGGTGACCTTCGCGTCATACTCTGTAACGGTGTACTTCGGTACACCGAGCTTGATCTCTCCCTGTTCGGGAGTGAACTCGGCGAACATGCCGATCGTAGCGCCCTTATCCGTTATGGTGATATCCTTGATAGGCTCCGTACTGTTGTTCTTCATGGACAGGGACCATTCGATCTGGTCGCCTTCCTTGAAGTAGCCTTCGGCAGGAGTATTCGCGACGCCTTTGTTCAGCAGGAGGCCGGTCTTGCTAATAACGGGAAGAATGAGAGTGTCGGGGCTGGATTGCCGCTCCTTGCCGGTGTCAGGATCGGTCCATTTCACATAGGCACTGACATACACATAGCCCCGTTCTACGTCCTCTTCGGCGATATAGCCCCCGGGTGAAGGGTCACCGTAAGTCCATGTAGGATTGATAGACTCTGCATATCCGACAGCTAAGACACCGGATATCCAACGGGCCACCTCATACGAGCCCGAGCCTTTCGGTCGTGAGCCAAAATTGGATTGTGGATCTGACGCCACGTAATCAAAGTGAACGGTGTAGTCGTCGACATCCACGATACCTCTGTTCCTTATTACGGTCAGGATATCCCAATCTTCGCCTAGCTGATAGCCAGCAGGGTCGTCGCTGCCATATTCATAGATATCGACAGTCAGCAGGCTGTCGCCGAGGTCTTCCGGCTCGACATTCTTGCCCACTTTCCAGGT